>NZ_JBFAKG010000105.1:17337-31449 GCF_040655595.1 Saccharopolyspora sp. NPDC050389 | reverse complement strand
TGGCCCCCCGGGCCGCTGCGGAACGCTTGGCGAGCCTGCTCGGCGGCCCAAAAGACTCACGGCTGCGTTCGCAACCGCCGCTGAGGTTCTCGCGAAGCGGTCAGCGGCGACGGCGCCGGCGGCGGATGATGCGGAACGCGAGGCCCAGGACCACTGCCGCGACCGCGACCGGGGCCAGGCGCTTGAGGAGCGGCGCTCCTGCCGTGCCGAGGAGGTCGATGGCCTCGTCCGACGGCGCCGCGCCGCCGGTCACCACCGCGTCCGCCTTGCGCGCCGGCTCTTCCTTCGCCGTGCTGGTGAACGCCGTGTCGTGGCTGCCAGCCGGCGTCACCCGCCAGCTCGCCTTCTCCTCGGCAGTCGCCGACGGCTCGGCCTTCTCCTCACCACCGGATGCCGCGGCCTCCTCTGCCGGTGCCGCCGGCTCCTCCTCGGTGAGCCGCTTCGCGAGGTTGGCCGCGAACTGGTTCAGGATCTTGCCGCCGACCTCGGAGATCAGGCCGCGGCCGAGCTGCGCCGGCTTGCCGGTGACCTTCAGGTCGGTGTCCACCGTGACCGCGGTGGTGTCGCCTTCCGGCTTGAGCACCGCGGCGACCGTCGCCGCGGCGGTGCCGCTGCCGCGCGAGTCCTTGCCGCTGGCGTCGATGACCACCCGGTGGGCGGCCTCGTCGACCTCCTTGAAGGTTCCGGTGCCCTTGTAGAGCAGCGTGACCGGGCCGAGCTTGACCTTGACGGAGCCGGCGAACTCGTTGCCCTCTGCCTTGGTGAGCGTGGCGCCGGGCATGCACGGGGCGACCCGCTCCGGGTCGAGCAGCGCCTTCCACGCCACGTCGACCGGCACCGGAACGCTGAACTGGTGCTGCATCTGCACTGGAGGGTCCTCCTGGTTCGACCGAGCTCGGCTCGAATGAGCCGTCCTTCCTGAAGAAGCTGCGTTTCACAGTCCACCAACAGCTTCCCAGCCGCAGCGGTTGTCCGATACCCCATTCGGATCATCGGGGCCCGGCGCCGAGCGGGGCGGCGGTTTCGCTCGAAACCACCGCCCCGCAATCCGCGCGACCGCCTAGCCGCCCGCCGCGGCGAGCACGGCACGGCCGGTGAGCACTTCGGCGAGGTGCTCGCGGTAGTCGACGTCCGCGCCGGAGTCGGCCGCCGGGCTGGTGCCCTCGGTGGCGTGCCGGGCCGCCGCCCGCACCGCCTCCGCCGTGGCAGGCTGACCGACCAGCGCCTGCTCGACGCCGCGGGCCCGGATCGGCGTCGGCCCCATGTTGGTCAGCCCGATGCGGGCCTCGGCGATCGTTCCGCCGGCCACCCGCACCGCGGCGGCCACGCCGACGATCGACCAGGCCTGGGCGACGCGGTTGAACTTCTCGTAGTGCGCGCTCCACCCCGTCCACTTCGGCATCCGCACCTCGACCAGCAGCTCGTCCGGTTCCAGCGCGGTGGTGAAGTAGTCGACGAAGAACTCCGCGGCGGGCACCACGCGCCGCCCGGACGGCCCGGCCAGCACCATCTCGGCGTCCAGCACCAGCGCCGGGGCCGGCAGGTCGCCGGCCGGGTCGGCGTGCGCCAGCGAGCCGCCGAAGGTGCCGCGGTGGCGGACCTGCGGGTCGGCGACGGTGCGGGTGGCCAGCGCGAGCAGCTTCGCGTGCTGCTGCACCAGCGGATCGCGCATGACGTCGTGGTGCGTGGTCATCGCGCCGATGACCAGTGCGTCGCCGTCCTCGCGCACGCCGCGCAGCTCGGCGATGCGGCCGAGGTCGACGACCGTTCCCGGGTCGGCCAGCCGCATCCGCAGCACCGGCAGCAGGCTTTGCCCGCCGGCCAGCACCTTGGCGTCCTCTCCCGCCGCCGCGAGCGCGGCGACCGCTTCCTCCACAGTGGAGGGTGCGACGTATTCGAACTGGGCGGGAATCACCGGTTGCCTCCCTGTGCGTCCATCGAGCCGAGTCCGCCGCCGGCTTCCGGCGCGGTGGCGCCGCTGCCGCGGGCACCGGTCACGGCCCGCCACACCCGCTGCGGCGAGCACGGCATCTCCACGTCGTCCACGCCCATCGGCCGCAGGGCGTCCACGATCGCGTTCACCACCGCCGGGGTCGAGGCGATGGTGCCCGCCTCGCCGACGCCCTTGACGCCCAGCGCGTTCGACGTCGCGCGGGTTTCGGTGCGGTCGGTGACGAACTCCGGCAGGTCGGAGGCCGACGGGATCAGGTAGTCGGCCAGCGTCCCGGTGGTCAGCGTGCCGGTCTCGTCGTAGACGGCCTCCTCGTACAGCGCCTGCGCGATACCCTGAGCGAGCCCGCCGTGCACCTGGCCCTCGACGATCAGCGGGTTGATCACGCTGCCGATGTCGTCGACGCACACGTACTTGCGGATCTTGACCTGCCCGGTCTCGGTGTCCACTTCGGTCGCGCAGAGGTGGGTGCCGTGCGGGAAGGAGAAGTTCTCCGGGTCGAACGTCGCGTCGGCGTCCAGGCTCGGCTCCACGCCGTCCGGCAGGTCGTGCGCGGCGAAGGCGGCGAGCGCGACCTCGGCCAGCGCGGTGCCCCGGTCGGTGCCGCGGACGCCGAACCGCCCGGACGCGAACTCGACGTCGTCCTCGGCGCATTCCAGCAGGTGCGCCGCGATCTTCTTGGCCTTCTCGACGACCTTGTCCGCGGCGCTGACGACCGCCATGCCGCCGACGGCCAGCGATCGCGACCCGTAGGTGTCCATGCCCTTGGGCGCGACCTGCGTGTCGCCGTGCAGCACCTCGACGTCCTCGAACGCGACGCCGAGCCGGTCGGCCACGATCTGGCTCCACGCCGTCTCGTGCCCCTGCCCGTGCGGCGAGGTGCCCGTGACGACCTCCACCTTCCCGGTCGGCAGCACCCGGATCGACGCGTGCTCCCAGCCGCCGGCGCCGTAGGACAGCGAGCCCAGCACGCGCGACGGCGCCAGCCCGCACATCTCGGTGAACGTCGAGATGCCGATGCCCAGCTGGACGGGATCGCCGGAGCGCCGCCGCTCCTCCTGCTCCGCGCGCAAGGCCTGGTAGCCGAACAGCTCCATCGCCTTGTCGGTGGCGGCCTCGTAGTTGCCGGAGTCGTAGGTCAGCCCGGCGACCGTGTCGTACGGGAACTCCTCGTGCGCGATCCAGTTCTTGCGCCGCAGTTCCATCGGATCCATGCCGAGTTCGGCGGCGAGCTCGTCCATCATCCGCTCGATGGCGAACGTCGCCTCCGGCCGCCCGGCGCCGCGGTAGGCGTCGGTCGGGGTCTTGTTGGTGAACACGTTGGTGCAGCTGAAGTGGTAGGCGGGAATCTTGTAGATCGAGTTGAACATGAACGCGCCCAGGATCGGGATGCCCGGCGTGACCAGCCGCAGGTAGGCGCCCATGTCGGCGAGCAACTCCACCTTCAGCCCGGTGATCTTGCCGTCCCGGGTCGCCGACATCGACAGCTTCTGGATCTGGTCGCGGCCGTGGTGCGCGGAAACCATGGTCTCGGAACGTGATTCGGTCCACTTCACCGGCCGACCCAGCTTGCGGGCGAGCACGAAGGCGATGAACTCCTCCGGCGTCACCTGGAGCTTGCCGCCGAATCCGCCGCCCACGTCCGGCGCGATGACCCGGATCTTCTGCTCCGGCACGCCGAGCGACATCGCCAGCATCAGCCGCAGGATGTGCGGCACCTGGGTGGCCGACCACATGGTGATCTGCTCGCCGGTCGGATCGACGACCACCGAACGCGGCTCCATGAACGCCGGGATCAACCGCTGCTGCCGGAAGGTGCGGTCGACGCGAACTTCCGCGCCGCTCAACGCCTGCGCGACGTCGCCGCCGGTGCCGGCCTCGGCCGAGTCGAACGTCCAGGTGGCGTTGCGGTTGGTGCCCAGTTCGTCGTGCACCAGCGGCGAATCCGCCTGCAGCGCCGATTCCATGTCGAGCACGACCGGCATTTCCGCGTAGTCGATGTCGATGGCATCCAGCGCGTCGCGCGCTTCGGCCGCGCTGCGCGCCGCCACCACCGCCACGGCTTCGCCGGCGAATCGCACGGTGTCCACGGCCATCGGGGGCGCCGCCGGGGCCTTCATGTCCTCGGTGATCGGCCACGCGCACGGCAGGCTGCCCTGCTCGTCGGCGATGTCCCGGCCGGTGATCACCGCCGACACGCCCGGCATCCGGCGCGCCTCGTCGGTGTTGATCGAGGTGATCCGAGCGTGCGCGACGGGGCTGCGCAGGATCGCCAGGTGCAGCGTGCCCATCGGCGTCAGGTTGTCGGTCCAGCGGGTGCGGCCGGTGATCAGCCGCGCGTCCTCCTTGCGCTTGCGGGCGCGCCCGAGTTCGGGTTCCAGGACCGATGTCATGACTGCCGACCTCCCGTCACCTTCGTCTCGACCTGCTCGTCGGCAGGCGTTCGAGGTATCGGGGTGTCTTCGGTGTGCTCGACGGCCGGCCCGGCGCCAGGCTGCATGCGCTGCGACGCGTCGCGGACCGCGCGGACGATGTTCTGGTACCCGGTGCAGCGGCAGAGGTTTCCCTCCATGCCCTCCCGGATCTGCTGGTCGTCGGGATCGTGCACCTCGGCGAGCAGGTCGAGCGCCTGCATGATCATCCCGGGCGTGCAGAACCCGCACTGGAGGGCGTGGTTGTCGTGGAACGCCTGCTGCACGGGGTGCAGCAGGCCGTCCTGGGCGAGCCCCTCGACGGTGGTGACGTCGTGCCCGTCGGCCTGCACCGCGAGCACCGAGCACGATTTCACGCTGTGGCCGTCCATGTGGACGGTGCACGCGCCGCAGTTGCTGGTGTCGCAACCGACGACGGTGCCGACCTTGCCGAGACGTTCGCGGAGGTACTGGACGAGCAGCATGCGCGGCTCGACCTCATCGGTGTAGTGGGTGCCGTCGACGTTGACGGTGATGCGCGGCATTTGGGCGGCCTCCTCGGAGGAACTGGCCCGCGGTGCGCGGACGGTCGGGAACAGACTGCTCCGCCCGGGTGACGGAGGTCACTCCGAGAGCCTGCTACGCCGATCGAACGCGGGCAAGCGCGCTCACGAGTGATGGTGAATCGGTCCCTCGACTTCGGAGAGCCGCACGCCGCGGCCGCCCCAGCGCAGCGCGATCAGCTCGGCCGCGATGGACACCGCCGTTTCCTCCGGGGTCCGCGCGCCCAGGTCGAGGCCGATCGGCGAGGACAGCTTCGCCAGCTCCGCCTCGGTGAGGCCCTGCTCGCGGAGCCTCCGCAGCCGGTCCTCGTGGGTCCTGCGGGAGCCCATCGCGCCGACGTAGCCGAGGTCCTGCCGCAGTGCCGCCTCCAGCACCGGCACGTCGAACTTCGGGTCGTGGGTGAGCACCATGACCGCGGTCCGCTCGTCGAGCCGTCCGGCCTCCGCCTCGGCCTCCAGGTAGCGGTGCGGCCAGTCGACCACCACGTCGTCCACGCCCGGGAACCGGCTGTGCGTGGCGAACACCGGCCGCGCATCGCAGACCGTGACCCGGTAGCCGAGGAAGGCGCCCATCCTGGCCATCGCGGCGGCGAAGTCGATCGCGCCGAACACCAGCATCCGCGGCGGCGGCTCGAAGGAATTCACGAACACCCGCAGCCCCTCGCCGCGGCGCTGACCCTCCGGGCCGTACTCGATGACGCCGCTGCGGCCGCTGGCCAGCATGCCGCGCGCGTCGTCGACGACCGCGTCGTCGATCCGCGTCGACCCGAGGCTGCCGCTGGTGCGCTCGCGCCACACCAGCAGGTGCGAGCCGACCTTGGATTCCTCGGGATGCTCCAGGACGGTGGCGACGGCGACCGGCTCCTCGGCGCGGACCGAGGTGGCGACGGAGTCGAGTTCCGGGAAGGTCTCGCGATCCACCCGCTCCACGAAGACGTCGAGGATCCCGCCGCAGGTCAGGCCGACCGCGAAGGCATCGTCGTCGCTGACGCCGTAGCGCCGCAGGACCGGATCGGCGCCTTCCAGCACGCCGGTGGCCTCCTCGTAGACCGCGCCCTCGACGCAGCCGCCGGAGACGCTGCCGACCGCCTCGCCGCCGGCGGTCACCAGCATCGACGCCCCCGGCGGCCGCGGGGCCGACCGGAACGTCGCGACCACGGTGCCCAGCCCGACGGCCTCGCCCGACTCCCACCGCTTGGTCAACTCGTCCAGCACGTCACGCACAGCGCACCTCCGCTTCCTCCGCGCCTCCCGGCGCTGCACAAATTCCGCCGGAGCCGAGCTCCGGGGGCGCGGCGAACGGGCCGTTCACCGCACCGGGCCACCTGCCTGCGCGCGCAACGACGGCCCGGCCCGAAACCGACGCCGGGCGTTCCCGGTCAGCTCTGCCTGAAACCGACACTTCGCTCCTCCGGCGCCAGCCCCGGCTGGGACAACCGGCGCACCCACGACCACACGTCCTCCAGCGAGCGCAGGCTGTGCCCCGCCACCATCCGGTCAACGTGCGGCATGGCCGCAACAATCCCGGACTGCACCGGCTGGTACCCGTCGTGTCCGGCATGCGGGTTGGCCCAGACCACCGCCCGCGCCAACCGCCGCAACCGCCGCATCTGCTCGCCGAGCTCCGCCGAATCGCCGCGCTCCCAGCCGTCGGAGAACAGCACGACGACGGAACCACGCGCGATGCCCCGCTGCCCCCACCGGTCCAGGAAGACCCGCAGCGTCTCACCGAGCCTGGTGCCACCCGAAAAGTCCGGCACGGCGCGGGAAGCCGCCAGCAGCGCGGCCTCCGGATCGCGCTGCCGGAGCTGCCGGCTCACCCGCGTCATCCGGGTGCCCAACGTGAAAACCTCGGTGCTGGCGGGCGAACGCCGCACCACGACGTGCGCGAACCGCATCAGCGCATCGGCATACGGGCTCATCGAACCCGAAACGTCGATCAGCAACACCACGCGACGCGGCCGCCGAGAACGCTTATGGCGACGCAACCGCAACGGCTCGCCACCGGAGCGCAGCAGCTCCCGGAGCGTCGCGCGCGAACTGAGTGCACCGCGCTTGCTGCGGCGATGCCGCAACGCGGGCCGCGACGGCGGCTCGGGGCGCAGCACCGCGAGCATGCGCCGCAGGTGCTCGCGCTCCGCCACACCGAGCTCCGCGAGGTCACGGCGGCGCAGCACCTCCGCGTCACTGGCGGCGGCGGCAAGCGGCTTGTCCGCGTCGCCGTCCTGATCGCCGCCATCGGCCGCGGAGAGCGCAGCGATCCGCGCCGGACGCGGCAGCGGACGGCCCGGCGACTCGGCGGGCAGCGCAGCGCCGCCGAACCAGCAGCCGAAGGCTGCGTCGTAGCGGGGCACATCGTCCGGCTCGGAGCACAGCGTCAGCCGGCCGGCCCAGTAGACCGCGGAGCGGTCGTCGAGGCCGACGTGCTCGGTGGCGGCGAGGAAGGCCTGGACGCGGGTGGGGCCGCAGGCCATCCCGGAGTGCCGCAGGGCGCGGGCGAAGCCGACCAAGCCGGTCGCGGTGTGCTCCATCGGCCCCTCCTGAACCGTCGGTTTCGGTGGGTCGTGAGTGTTTTGGGTTGCTATAGCGACCCAAAACACTCACGACCCCGTGCGCGACTGCAGATCCTCTCCGCGTCAGGGCGCCACGATGCCCGCGGCGCGGACCCGTTCGGCGTCCTCCCGGTACTTCAGCACCGCGCCCAGCGTGGTCGCGGCGGTCTCCGTGTCCAGTTCGTCATGGTCGAGCGCCTGCAGCGCCTGCGCCCAGTCCAGTGCTTCGGCCACGCCCGGCGGCTTCAGCAGCTCCATCTGCCGCATCCGCTGCACCGCCGCGGCCACCTGCTCCGCCAGCCGGGCGTCCAGGCCCGGCAGGCGGCGCCGCAGGATCGCCACCTCCCGCTCCAGGTCCGGGTGCTCCAGCCAGTGGTAGAGGCAGCGGCGCTTCAGCGCGTCGTGCACCTCGCGGGTCCGGTTGGACGTCAGGATCACGATCGGCGGCTGCGGCGCCCGCACCACTCCGAACTCCGGAATGGTCACCGCGTATTCCGACAGCACTTCAAGCAGGAACGCCTCGAACTCGTCGTCGGCGCGGTCGATCTCGTCGACCAGCAGCACGCAAGGCGACTCCTGCAACGCGCGCAACAACGGCCGCGCCAGCAGGAATCTCGGGGTGTACAGCGAGGATTCGGCGGCGTCGGCGTCCAGCTCGCCTCCGGAAGCCGCCTCCAGCGTGCGCAGGTGCAGCAGTTGGCGCGGGAAATCCCAGTCGTAGAGCGCCTGCGCGGCGTCGATGCCCTCGTGGCACTGCAACCGGATCAGGTCCACCCCGAGCGCGACGGCCAACGCCTGCGCCAGCGCCGTCTTGCCGGTGCCGGGCTCGCCCTCGCACAGCAGCGGGCGACGCATCCGCATCGCCAGGAACGCCGCCGTCGCGATGCCCTCGTCGGGCAGGTACCCGGTGTCGTCCAGCGCAGTCGCGACCTCGGCCGGGGACTTCATGTCGAGCGCGTCATCCACCGCCATGCCGCCGAGCGTATGCGAATCACCGGCCCGAAGGCGATCATCCGATCATCCGGCGAGCAGGGCCCGAACCGCGTCGCCCACTGTGTCAACCTCCAAGGCGGGGATCGGCTCGCCGCGCACCAGGTACCGCCGCACCACGGCGTAGGGCAGGTCGACCACCGCGAGCAGGACTCGGGACCGCCCGCGCTCGTCGGTCGTCCCGAGCCGCCGAGCCAGGTCGGCCAGGGCCTTCTCCAGCCGCGCGTTGCCCGCGGCCAAGCGTTCGCGGGCCGCCCCGGGCCATTCCGACAGCCCGAAGTCCCCAGGCCCGGCGAGCAGCACCCGCGCCTCGTCCGGGTGCTCGCGGCACCACTCGACCGCGTGGCGCGCCATCGCGACGCCGGCGTCCTCCGGCGGTCCGTCGAGCACCGCGAACACGCCTTCCTGGAACCGAGTCACGGTGCGCAGCCACAGCGCCGACAGCAGCGCGGTCCGGTCCGGGAAGCGGTGGTAGACCGAGCCGCTCGGGGCGCCCGCCGCCCGTGCGACCGCAGCCATCGTCACCCCTCGCGGCCCGGTTTCGGCGGCGAGCGAGACGGCGGCGTCGAGGAGTCGGTCGGCATCGTGCCGGGCGGGCCTACCCATGTATTGGAGGATATGCTCCAATACCATTGTAGAGAGAACCCTCTAAAACGGGAGGACCGCGATGGCCATCCGGAATCTGCACGTCAGGCGGCTACCGGTCGACGAGGACGCCGCCGGAGCATTGATTGACTCGCTGGCGAGCCCGCACGACGAGCTGTGGCCGCACGACAGGTGGCCGGCGATGCGGTTCGACCGGCCGCTCGGCGTGGGCGCCACCGGCGGCCACGGGCCGATCCGCTACCAGGTCGTCGCCTACGTGCCCGGCCGCTGGATCCGGTTCCGCTTCACCGCGCCGCGCGGCTTCGACGGGATCCACGAATTCACCGTGCACCGCGAATCCGACGGCACCTCGCTGCACCACCTGCTGTCCATGCACGCCCGAGGCCCGGCGCGAATCACCTGGCCGATCCTCTGGCGGCCACTGCATGACGCGGCGCTCGAAGACAGCCTCGACCGCGCCGAGCGGAACACCACCGGCACCGTCCGCGCACCGGCTCGCTGGTCGTGGTTGGTGCGCTTGCTCGTATCCGTAGGATCGCGGAGGTTTCGGAGGGTGGTGCATGAGCCGGTTCAGCGGGTTCCCCGCACACGTTGAGACGCACGTCGGCCGGGTCCGCGGCGCCGACAGCCGGGAGGCGGGCGGGCGCGATCGGGGCTACCACCTCGTCTACTGCGACCACCCGGACGGCGCGCACGTCTCGGTGCTGACCAGCGGCCTGCGCGAGCGCACGGCTGGAGCGCCGCTGCCGCAGGAGCTCGTGTGCACCTTGCAGGCGGAGCAGGAGATCTACGCGCGGCACCTGACCGGCGTGATCGCCGAGCTGCTGACCGAGAGCAACAGCCGGGTCGGCTACGGCGCGCTCATCATGAACGACCGGATCCTGTTGCCGGACACCGAGATCTGCGGTGCGCTCGCCGCGCCGCACCCCTACCTCGGCGACTCGTTCGACGTCCTGCTCGACGAGGCGGGCGAGCCGGTGCTCCAGCTGATCACGCTGGTCCCGATCACCCGCGACGAGGCCCAGCTGGTGGCCCGCTACGGCCGGGACGCGCTGTACGACTGCTGGGAGCGGCACAGCTCCAACCTGCTCGACATCCACCGCCCCTCCGCCGCCTGACCTCCAGCGCCAAAGAACCGGCACCTCAGGGGCCGATGGTGGACGAATCCGGGTCGGGTCGGGGTTGTACCCCGAGGCCTCCAGCCCCTCCGGGGCTCAGGCTGGAGGCATGACCGAGAACTTCTCCACCACCGGCAGCACCCAGACCACCGCCCCCACCGAGTCTCCGGTGCGGAAGTTCCGCCGCAGCCGGGAAGACGCCATGATCGCCGGGGTCTGCTCCGGCACCGCCCAGGGGCTCAACGTGGACGCCACGATCCTCCGCGTCCTACTGGTCGCCGCCACGCTGCTCGGCTTCGGCGCCGGCATCGTCATCTACCTCGTCTGCTGGGTCCTCGTCCCGCAGGAGTGACCGGCGCTCGACGTCACCGGATGCCGGGCGCCTGTTCGATGAACGTGTCGAGCACGCCGTCGGCGACCAGCGCCTGCCCCTGGGGCCGGACCTCGCCGGGCAAGGTGCGGATCTGCCTGGCCCGGTCGGCGAGCTGCCGCGCCGTGGCGAAGTGCTCGAAGGTGCTCCCCTCGTCGCCGTTCGCCCGCGCCCGCAGACCGTCCACAGTGGCCACCAGCGCGTCGCCCCAGAGATCGGTCGCCGTCAGCCACGGCTTCGCGTCGACGACGAAGTCCGCCGGCGCGCCCTGCCCGATCCGCTCCGGCGCATCCGCGATCGCCTGCGCGTAGCCGCGCAGCGCTTCCACCGCGCCCGCGCGGTCGCCGCTCTCCCAGCCCGCGCGGAACTCCTGGATCCGCCGCGCCAACTCCGGCGCCGGCGGCAGCCACGGCCGGCCGCTGGGCAGCGGCGCCATGTGCTCCAGGTCGAAGAACACCATCAGCGCGTCGGCCGTCGCCGGGTCGGCAACCAGCCCCGGCTCGCCGGCCGCCCGCTTCCCGGCCAGGTACTCGGCCGCCGCCCGCCAGGCCCGCTGCGGGTCGAAAGCCGTGTCGTTCCACGCGAAATCGGCCGCACCGAGCTCCACGACCTTGCTCGCCGCCGCCAGGTTCATCGGGTTCGACACGTCGCCCACGAGCTGCCCGCTCAATCCCTGCTCGCGCTTCTCGTACGGGCCGAGCAGCAACCGCCCGACGGAGCCGTCGAAGTCGTTCACCGGGTAGTTGTCCCACAGGAAAAGCCTGCGACCCCAGACCTTCTCGGCCTGCTGCGCGTCGGAAACCGTGATCTGGCGCGGAATCACGCCGTCGCCGGTCCACATCACCAGCACGCGCGGGTCCAGCGCCGTGCGGATCGCCGTCTTGTAAGCCGAATCCTCCACGTCGGAGTACTCGGTCGGCACGAACTGCAGCGGCGCCACGCCGGGATGGGTGTCGACGAACTCGCGCTGCACGCGGTTCAGCAGCTCCGCCTGCGCCCGCCCTGCCGCGCCCTCGGACGGCGTGCCGTACTTCGCCTGGTCGCCCGCGCAGTTCCAGCGGGTGTAGGAGATGTCGTCCAGCGGCACGGAGAAGTCGCGCACGCCCTCGTCGTACACCGTCTGCAGCTTCGCCAGCAGCGCGCGGAAGTCCGCGTCGTCGCTGTAGCAGATCGAGGTGCCCGGGGAGAGCGCGAAGGTGAACTTCACGTGGTGCGCCTTGGCCTGCTGGATCAGCTGCTTCACCTGGGCGAGATCGTCGGCCGGGTACGCCTCGCGCCACTTCTCCCGGTGGTACGGGTCGTCCTTGGGCGCGTAGATGTAGGTGTTCATCTTGACGTCGCCGTAGAAGGCCAGCTGGTCCATGCGCTCGGCGTGCGTCCAAGGCGGGCCGTAGAAGCCTTCGACGGTGCCGCGCAGCGGCATGGCCGGGTGATCCACGATGCCGACCCCGGCCAGGCGGCCCGGCGAGGCGATCTGCCGCAGCGTCTGCACGCCGTAGTAGGCGCCGGCCGCATCGGAGGCGCCGATGAACAGGACCGGGCTGTTGCCGCCGCGGCCGGCCAGCACGTAGCCCTCGGGCGGCAGCGGCGCGGGCGCGGCGAAGCCCAGCTCCTGCAGGCCCTTCACCACCGAAGGCGAAGTCCGCTCGCCGATGCGGATGCTCAGCACGGCCCCCTCGGACGGCGGGCCGGGTTCGCGCACCACTACGTCGCTGGCCCCGGCGAGCCGCAGCACCTGGGACGCGAGGTCGCGGGTGGGCTGGTCGACGAGCGGATCGACAACCAGCTCGACCTTGCCCTGAACCGGGATGTCGTCGCCGAGCCGCTGCATCTCCTGCGGCTGCGGGGTGACCTGCGGCAGCCCGGTCGCGGGTAGCGACTGCGGCGGTGGCGCGGTCGGCGTCGGCGCCTGCGGCGTGGTGTTCGTGCAGCCCGCCAACACCGCACACACGAGCGTCGCGACCACTGCCGGCCGCCGGACGTTTCGACCGAGCATGACCCCTACCTCACCTGGACTGCCACCGGCCCACAGGACATCACACGCCGCTGTCGGCCGCCGCCGCACCCGTGACTGGACGTGTCGAAATCATTCGTGTTAAAAATGATTTGTGAACCGAATAATATCCGATGGGTGCCGATAGCCATGAACACCCAGCAAGCCCCGTCCCGGCAGGTCGGCCCGCCGCTGCTGATCGTCGGAATCGTCTTCGTCGCGCTGTTCCTCGCCGGCCTTGTCGTCTCGACCGCGCTGGCGGGCGGCGTGACCTACCCGAGCCCCTTCGAAGCTCCGGAGATCGTCGAGCGCTACCTCTCGGCGCACGGCGAGGCGGCGGCGGTAGCCGGGTTCTTCCAGCTCGCCTCGGCCTTCCCGCTGCTGGTGTTCACAGCGACCGCGGTGCACCGCCTGCGCGCCACCGGCGCATCCGTGCCCGGCACCTACATCGCGCTCGTGGGCGGCGTGCTCAGCGCGGGATTCACGATGCTCAGCGGGCTGTTCCAGTGGGCCGTCTCACGCCCGGTCGTGCTGAGCAGCCCGGACGCGATGCACCTGGCCCACCAGGTGTCCTTCGGCCTCGGCGGGCCGGCCTACGCGGCGACCTTCGGGCTGCTGGCGGCCGGGCTCTCGGTGCCGGTGCTCATCATGCGGCGCGGGCCGCGCTGGATCGGCTGGCTCGGCCTGGTCGTCGCGGCGTTCGGCGTGCTGTCCACGCTGACGCTGGTCGCACCGGCCTTCACCTACCTGATCCCGCTGACCCGGTTCCCCGGTTTCGTCTGGCTGATCGCGATGGCCGCGACGCTCAGGAGATGAGCTCGCGCCAGCTGCGCACCCGCTCCGCCCGCACCGATCCGTCGACGCGGGCGCCGGTGCCGATGTGGAAGGCGCGGGCCCCGGCGGCCCGCAGGTCTGCGACGTGCTCCTGGCGCAGGCCGCCGCCGACGAGCAGCGCCACGCCGTCGATGTCCTGCCGCGCGGCGAGTTCGCGCAGGTCGGCAAGGCCATCGTCGACGCCGCCGGGGGCACCGGCGGTGAGCACGGTGTCCGGGCCGAGCGACACCGCGTGGTCCCAGGCGAGCCGGTAGTCGGCGGCGTGGTCGACCGCGCGGTGGAAGGTCCACGGGCAACCGTCGAGCTCGGCGACCACATCTCGGGTCGCGCCGACGTCGATCTGGCCGTAGGCGTCGAGGAACCCGAGCACGAACTCCCGCGCCCCGGCCTCCCGCAGCTCGCCCACCCGCCGCCGCAGCGCCTCGACATCGGCGGCGAAGTCGGGCGTATCGCGCACCATGACCCGCACCGGCAGGTCTGTCGCCGCGAGCACGCTGCGCACGGTCGCCGACTCCGGCGTGAGCCCGTCAGCGGCCAGATCCCGCACCAGCTCCAGCCGATCGGCGCCACCGGCCTGAGCGGCCTCGGCCTCGGCGGCGTCCAACACGATCACTTCCAGCAGCGCTCCCACACCCGCAGGGTAGCCACACCTCCAGGCCGCGACGTTCCCGCAGGCACGGGGCCGTGAGTCTTTTGGGCTGCTATAGCGACCCAAAAGACTCAC
>NZ_JBFAKG010000105.1:0-17327 GCF_040655595.1 Saccharopolyspora sp. NPDC050389 | reverse complement strand
GATGACGACCGCCGCGAGGATTCCGCTCACGTCCGCCAGGCCGAGCGTCACCACCACCAGGGTCACAAGCGACCCAAAAGACTCACGGCCCCGTGCCCAGCTCAAACCTCCCCCAGGAACCCCGGGAACCCCGGGAACCCCTGGAACCCCTGGAACGACCGAAGGGCCGCCCCCTGCTGGGGACGGCCCTTCGAAAAGCGACAGCAGCGTGGATCAGAAGTCCATGCCGCCCATGCCACCGGTCGGGTCCGGAGCGCCCGCCTTCTCCTTCTCCGGCTTTTCCGCGACCACGGCTTCGGTGGTCAGGAACAGCGCGGCGATGGAAGCGGCGTTCTGCAGCGCCGAGCGGGTGACCTTGGCCGGGTCGAGGACGCCGGCCTGGACCAGGTCCTCGTACTCGCCGGTCGCGGCGTTGAGGCCGTGGCCGGAGGTGAGGCCCTTCACCTTCTCCGCGACAACGCCACCCTCGAGGCCGGCGTTGACGGCGATCTGCTTCAGCGGAGCCTCGACAGCGATCTTCACGCTGTTGGCGCCGGTCGCCTCGTCACCGGTCAGGTTGAGGCCGTCGAAGGCAGCCTGCGCGGCCTGCAGCAGCGCGACGCCACCACCGGCGACGATGCCCTCCTCGACCGCGGCCTTGGCGTTGCGGACCGCGTCCTCGATGCGGTGCTTGCGCTCCTTGAGCTCGACCTCGGTCGCCGCACCGGCCTTGATGACGGCCACGCCGCCGGCCAGCTTGGCCAGCCGCTCCTGCAGCTTCTCGCGGTCGTAGTCGGAGTCCGAGCGCTCGATCTCGGCACGGATCTCGTTGACCCGCCCGGCGATCTGCTCGTCGTCGCCGGCACCCTCGACGATCGTGGTCTCGTCCTTGGTGACGACGATCTTGCGGGCGCGGCCCAGCAGGTTCACGTCCGCGTTCTCCAGCTTGAGGCCGACCTCTTCGCTGATGACCTGGCCGCCGGTCAGGATCGCCATGTCCTGCAGCATCGCCTTGCGGCGGTCGCCGAAGCCGGGGGCCTTGACGGCGACCGACTTGAAGGTGCCGCGGATCTTGTTGACGACCAGGGTCGCCAGGGCCTCGCCCTCGACGTCCTCGGAGATGATCAGCAGCGGCTTGTTGGCCTGCATGACCTTCTCCAGCAGCGGGAGCAGGTCCTTGACGTTCGAAACCTTGGAGCTCAGCAGCAGGATGTACGGGTCCTCCAGGACCGCCTCCATCCGCTCCGAGTCGGTGACGAAGTAGGGCGAGATGTAGCCCTTGTCGAAGCGCATGCCCTCGGTGAGCTCCAGCTCCAGGCCGAAGGTGTTGCTCTCCTCGACGGTGATGACGCCTTCCTTGCCGACCTTGTCCATCGCCTCGGCGATGAGCTCGCCGATCTGACGGTCGCCGGCCGAGATCGCAGCCGTGGCGGCGATCTGGTCCTTGGTCTCGATCTCCTTGGCGTTCTTGAGCAGCTGCTCGGCGATCGCCTCGGTGGCCTTCTCGATGCCCCGCTTCAGGGCGATCGGGTTGGCGCCGGCCGCGACGTTGCGCAGACCCTCGCGCACCAGCGCCTGGGCCAGCACGGTGGCGGTCGTGGTGCCGTCACCCGCGACGTCGTCGGTCTTCTTCGCGACCTCCTTGACCAGCTCGGCCCCGATCTTCTCCCACGGGTCTTCGAGCTCGATCTCCTTGGCGATGGAGACACCATCGTTGGTGATGGTCGGCGCGCCCCACTTCTTCTCGAGCACGACATTGCGGCCCTTCGGGCCGAGCGTCACCTTGACGGCGTCAGCGAGGGTGTTCATGCCGCGCTCAAGACCGCGGCGGGCGTCCTCGTCGAACGCGATCATCTTGGCCATTGCGGTGTGGTCCTCCACCTGTCTGGACGCCGCGGTGGTGGACTTGCTCACCCCACGGCAGGACTCGTGCTCGGCCAGGCTCGGTGCCCGCGACGGACGACCGTGCGGCGGTACCGTCGGGTGGCACCGCCGGAGACGGCCTCACCGTCCCGACCTGGCACTCAACGTTGCTGAGTGCCAATACCGTGTTTAGCACTCTCACCAGTCGAGTGCAAGCGAAGTCCGTCAGCGGGTGGGCACCGACGTGGGCAGGTCGCTGTTGTTGTACGAGGACGTTTCCGTCGTCGTCGACTCCGTGCTGCCGCCGCCGGAGCCGCTGAGGGAGTTGGCCATCACAATGAAGATGACCACGATCACCACCAGCGCGACGCCTGCCAGCACCGGCACGATCCACTTCGCCGAGCCGCCGGACTTGGTCGCGAACGACGCCGAGCCGGCCGGGATCGGCGGCCGCAGCCGCACCGGGTCGTTGCCGGGCGGCGGCAGCGGGCGCGGCGGCTGCTGCTGGTAGGGCGGGTAAGGGCGCGGGCCGGGCGGCTGGGGCGGCCCGTACTGGACCGGCATCGGCCCGGACATCGGACCCACGGGCGGGCCCGCCTGGCGGGGCGGCGGCGGGGTTTCGCCGCCGGCGGCGGGACCGAGTGCGGCGCGGGCCGCCGCGATCAGCTCCTTGCAGTTGCCGAAGCGCTGGTCGGCCTTCTTCAACATGCCGCGGCGCAGCACCTCGTCAATGCTGCCGGGCAGCACCACCAGCGACGTCGCCGGCGGCGGCTCCGCGGCCAGGTGCCCCTGGATGACCTCCTGCACCTGCCCCTGGAACGGCGGCCGCCCGGTCAGGCAGGCGAACATCATGCAGGTCAGCGCGTACTGGTCGGTGCGGCCGTCCACCGGCTCGCCGCGCAGGTGCTCGGGCGCCGCGTAGGTCGGCGAGCCGAGGAAGTCGCCGCTGGCCGTGCGGTGCCCGGTCGCTCCGCGCCGGGTGAGCCCGAAGTCGGCGAGGTAGACGTGCTCGTTGACGGACTCGCGCGAGGTCACCAGCACGTTGGCCGGCTTCAGGTCGAGGTGCACCAGGCCGCGCTCGTGCAGCATGTCCAGCGCCTCGGCGATCTGGGAGAGCAGCTCCAGGGCGCGCTTGGGCGAGATCGGCCCGTCCTTGATCAGGCTGGCCAGGTCGGACCCGTCGACCAGCCGCATCGCGATGTAGAGCATGCCGTCGACCTCGCCGAAGTCGTACAGCGGGACGATGTTGGCGTGGTCGATGGCCGAGGTGTTGCGCGCCTCGTCGACGAACCGCTCGCGGAACTCCGCGTCACCGGTGATGTGCTCGCCCATGATCTTGAGCGCGACCTTGCGGCCGAGCCGGGTATCGGTGGCGCGGTACATCACGCTCATCCCGCCGCGGCCGAGCACTCCGTCGATCTTGTAGTGGCCGAGGCGCTGCCCGGTGAGGTCTGCCGACACGCGGAGCAGCCTAACGTTTCGGGATCACGCACGTCCTCGGGTTCGGCAACACCGTGATGACATCGATTCCGCGGGCGCCGGACGCGCCGTGGCCCGGCTCCCGCAGATGGGAACCGGGCCGCGCGCCTGACGTTCTCAACGCCGTGACATGCATGCCTTTCATGAAGCGGCGGCAGCCGCCGCGGGTTCTCAGATGTCTTCTCGGAAGGACGGCCCAGCGTGGCGCATTGGTCACACATGAGTCGGGGATCCCGGATCGAGAAGGCTCCTGAGGTTTCGCTACCCGCGCCGCCGAGCGGCCGGGTTCAGCTGCCTATTCAGACCTTGCGGACACCGTCTGCTTGAGTGCGGCCGTCACGTCCCGCTTTCACTTCGAATTCGACCCGATCCCCTTCGGAAAGGGTTCGGAAACCAGACATGTTGATCGCGGAGTAATGGACGAACACATCAGATCCACCGTCTGCCGCGATGAATCCATAGCCCTTCTCCGAGTTGAACCATTTGACCGTGCCGACCGCCACGGCGTCCTCCTCATAAAAAGTGATGCACGACGCCCAAAGCGCCGCTGGAGCAACGGCAACGCTACCCCAGAAAGCAGGCCTCGTCGCGGGTTCGGCAATGCAACTTTTCCGTTAAACGCTGGGCCGAATGGGTGTCGCGTCCGGGCACGTTCAGTTATCGGAGTGGGGTCGACTCGGGAATTCGTCCGAATGCATGAGCCCATTTGCGCTCTCGGCGAAATCCGCACCACCCGTTTGAAGCGACGGCTATGCGAACCCGCGCAACTCGCGCTCAGGAACGCGCACCCAGCCCATTTGCCTGCAACCAGGTGACGAGTCCTCGCGGATTGCGGGTTTGGGTCAGCACCTGACCGGGACCGGCGAAATCGAACACCAAACCCTCGCCGCTCTTGAGCGACTGGGCGACTCCCTGGTTCATCTGCCGCAGCCGGCTCTGCACCGTGTCGGCGTAGGCCACCACGTGCCCGGTGTCGATCGTGACGTACTCGCCGGGCTGCAGCGTCACCACGTCCAGCGCGCCGTAGCAGGAGACCACCACCGGGCCCTGGCCGCCGACGTGGGTCATGAAGCCGCCCTCGCCGCCGAAGAGGTTCTGGAAGCCGCCCCACTGCGTCTCGACCTGCACGGTGCTCGCGGAGGCGAGCCAGCAGCCCTTGGTCACGCACCAGCCGACCCGGCCGTCGAGCTCCAGCACGTTCAGGTCGCCCGGCAGGTTCGGCGCCACGTCCACCCAGCCGCCCTGCTGCGGGGCCGTGTAGGTCGACACGAAGAACGACTCGCCGCCGAGCGCGGCGCGGGCCAGCGACTTCAGGAAGCCGCCCTGGGCGCGCGCCTCGACGGTCACGCCGAAGCTGGTGGCGAGCATCGCACCGGACTCGACCTGCACGGGCTCGCCCGGGGCGAGCATCAGCCGGGCCACCCCGAACGACGGCGTGTGACGGGTGCGAACCTGCACGGCTACCTCCTAGGCGAGACCGGTCACGAGTCTGCCACGCCTGATCAGTGCGACGATTCGCACGCCGGTAGGGACAGCAGGGGTGTCGATGACCGATGATCTGGGCGTGTCGCACGGAACCGGAACACCCGCTCTGACCGCGGTCGCCGACCACCAGTCGAAGATCGCCGCCTTGCTCGCCCCGACGCCGGTGCTGGCCAAGCCGCTGGCGGACTGCCTCGGGCTCGCCCTCGCCGCGGATCTCACCGCGCCGATCTCGCTGCCGCCGTTCGACAACTCCGCGATGGACGGCTACGCCGTCCGCTCCGTCGACCTGGCCGACGCGACGCCGGAGCAGCCGGTGCGGCTGCCGGTCCACGAGGACATCCCGGCCGGCCGGGTCGACGTGCCGCCGCTGCAGCCCGGCACCGCGCACCGGATCATGACCGGCGCCCAGATGCCGCCGGGCGCGGACGCGGTCATCCCGGTGGAACGCACCGACGGCGGCACCGAGCAGGTGCGGCTGTTCGCCTCGGTGCAGCCGGGGGCGCACGTGCGGCGCGCGGGTGAGGACGTCACGGCCGGCGCAACGGTGCTGACGGCGGGCACCACGCTGGCGCCGTCGCAGCTGGGCGTCGCGGCCGCCGTCGGCGCCGCGGAACTGCCCGTGCACCGGCCGGTCCGGGTGCTGGTGCTGTCCACCGGATCGGAGCTGGTCGCGCCCGGCACCGACCTGCAGCCTGGGCAGATCTACGAGTCGAACGGCCTGATGCTGGCCGCCGCGGTGCGCGAAGCCGGCGGCGAGGCGACGCTGCTGCGGTTCGTGCCGGACGACGTCGACGCCTTCCACGCCGCGCTCGCCCCGCACCTGGCCGACACGGATCTGCTGATCACCTCGGGCGGCGTCAGCGCCGGGGCCTACGAGGTCGTCAAGGACGCGCTCACCGGCACCGGCGTCGAGTTCACCAAGGTCGCGATGCAGCCCGGGATGCCGCAGGGCTGCGGCCGGTACCGGGACGGCGTCGCCGTGGTGACGCTGCCGGGCAACCCGGTCAGCGCGATGGTGTCGTTCGAGGTGTTCGCGCGGCCCGCACTGCGCGCCGCGGCCGGGCACCTGGCCATCCGCCGCCCGGTGCGGCAGGCGACGCTGGCCGAGCCGCTGTCCGCGCCCGCGGGCAAGCGCCAGTACCGCAGGGGCCGGTTCGACCCGGCCACCGGCGCCGTGACGTTGCAGGGCGCGCCCGGCTCGCACCTGCTGGCGGGCCTGGCCAAGGCGAACTGCCTGCTGGAAATCCCCGAGGACGTGACCGAACTCGCTGCGGAGTCCACAGTGGACGTAATGCTGCTGGATTAGCGCCGATCCGGGCGCCCGCCGCAGGCGTCCGGAAGATCATCTGGTTGACGGATTGCATTCCGTCCCCAAGACTGCACCACCAATTACCGACCACCCTCCGGAGTTCTGCACCGTGCGTGGCCCCTGGCGCGCCGCCCTGGCGCTGGCGTTGCACATCGGCTTCTTCCTCGCGCCGATCGCGCTGGTCCTCGGGCTGCTCGCGATCTCGGCGTTCACCTTCCGATACGACCAGGCGAGCGGGTTGAAGGCCGCGCTCGCGGCGGTCGCCGTCGGCGCGCTCTTCGCGATCGGGCTGCGCGCCGTGCTGCGCAACCGGGTGCGGCCGCGCGGCGTGCGACTGGACCGCGCCGACCAGCCGCAGCTGTGGCGGATGGCGGAGTCGATCGCCGCCGACGCCGACGCCCCGGCGCCCGACGAAATCCGCATCACCTCCGAGCCGAACGCGAACATCCGCGAGGACACCGCGCTGCTCGGCCTGCGCACCCGCACCCGCTACCTGGAGCTCGGGCTGCCGCTGCTGGCCGCCCTCAACGCCAGCGAGCTGCGGGCCGTGGTGGCGCACGAGCTCGGCAGGCTGACCGGCCGAAACCGGCTGACCGTGACCGCCTACCGGGCGTCGGCGAGCGTCGAGCGCACCGTCGACGGCCTCACCGGCGGCCCCGTCAAGTGGATGTTCACCGGCTACGCCCGGCTGTTCACCGCGATCGCGGCCACCACCGGCCACGACCTGGAGCTCGCCGCCGACGCCATCGCGGTCCGGGAGGCGGGCAACCGCGCGGCCGTCACCGCGCTGCGCAAGGCGATCGCCATCGAGCTCGGCTGGCAGGAATACGCCGACGAGTACCTCAGCATGGCCAAGTCGGTCGGCCACACGCCGGACGTGCTGCTGGGCTTCCGCACCTTCATGGAGCACCCGACGCGCAAGCCGAAGCTCGCCGAACGGGTCAAGCAGGCCATCGCCGACGACGAGGACGGCAGCCGCACCCACCTGCCCGCGCGCCGGCGCATCGAAGCGATGAAGCGGATCAAGGTAACCGGCCGCGACATCGACGACCGGCCCGCGTTCGCCATGCTGCGCAACCCGCGCAAGAGCGTGCCGGACCTCGAAGACCGCCTGATGGTCGACGGCCTCAAGCGCCGGCTGGGCTGGCCGGAGCTGGCCCGGCTGGCCGGCGCCGCGCACGTCGCCGAGCGGGCCGCGCTGCTGAGTTCCGCCGTGGCGCAGAGCGGCCTGCCGGTGGAGCCGACGATCGTGGGCATCCTGCCCGCCATCCACCGCGGCCAGGGCCACGACCTGGTCAACCCGGTGCTCAACCCCGGCCTGTGCCCGGAACGCATCGACGAGGCCGCCGTCGACACGCTGACCGAGCTGCTCGGCTGCGTCGTGGTGGACGCGCTGATCTGCGCCCGGCGGGCGCACCACGAGCTGGACTGGGGCGGCCCGTCGACGGTGCGGCTGGCCAACGGTCAGCCGCTGGACCCGGACCGGCTGGTCCGCCCGGCGGTGGCCGATCCCCGGCTGATCCCGGGCCTGCACCGGGCGCTGGTCGACCTCGGGGTGCCGATGACCCACGCGCGCCGCCCCGCCGCCGAGCCCGAGCCCGCGCTGGCCGGGCTCGTCAGCCCGGTGCAGTGCCCCGGCGGCAACTACGACCTGCTGGTCACCGATCGCGGCCTGGTGCTGCTGCCCAGCTCGGCCAGCACCACGAAGCGCCTGCTGGCCGGCACGCTCGCCCGGTTCCGCAAGGCGGAGCAGGAGCAGCTCGCCGAACTGGCCGCCACACCGATCGGCGAGCTCCGGGAGCGTCCCGGCGCGCAGTGGGTGGACAGCCGGGACGTGGCCCGCGCGCGGCTGGACCAGGACCGCGCGGGCTGGTCGCTGTCGCTGGAGCTGTACCTCGACGAGTACGCGGTGTCCGAGCTGGACGACGTCGGCGTGCGCGACGGCGAGGACGGCGTGTCCGAGCTGGCGCTGCGCAGCACCGCCGACGGCGTGGAGCACGGCGACCCGTACCGGGGCCTCGGAGAGCTGATGGGGGCGCGGATGAACCTCGACGAGCCCACCCACACGAACGAGTGAGAAAGGCCGGGGCTCTGATGACTCTTCGTCATGTAACGGCGCGCCGACATCCTCCAAAAGCGGCTACGGACATTTTGTGAACTCAATTACACTGGAAACCGCGTAACGAACCGTCGCCCAAATACATCTCCTAGACGTCCGCACAAACCCACTACTGCTTGCCGGTGGGGCGGACATGCCGAGGACCGTGCGCCGTCGGGGGGTGCACGGACCCGCACCGGGGAGGCCGTCCGACGTCTACGGGGAGACGTCGAACGGCCTCCCTGCTTTCTCTCACTCGTGCGGGTTACCTGGACGTCGCGTTGGCGGTAGCATCCCGGGATCGGATAAACGCAGGTCAGCAGAGTAGTTCTTGATCAACTACGCCCCCTGGCGTCGGTTGACGTGAGGCGTCCGCGATGCTGTACCGACGACGGCGCCGGTCGGCACCCCCGTTCACGTCGGGGAGCCCGGCCGAACCGCCGCACCATGACCGCCGACGCAGGGGCGTAGCACCTCGATGAGCACCGCCGAAGAACCGAAGAAGAACCTGCTGGCGCACCTCGCCGCGCTGGCCCGCGACACCATCCCGCCGATGCACCCGGCAGGCCGCCCGTTCGTGCTCGGCGCCGGCATCGCGACCCTCCTGCTGCGCCGCTTCTGGCGCCCGGCGGGCGTGCTCGGCGGCATCGTCACCGCCTGGTGCGCGTGGTTCTTCCGCGAGCCCGCCCGCACCACGCCCAGCCGCGAGGGACTCGCCGTCGCGCCCGCCGACGGCACGATCTCGCACATCGAGCCCGCGGTGCCGCCGGCCGAGCTCGGCCTCGGCGACGAGCCGATGACCCGCATCAGCGCCTTCCTGACGATCTTCGACGTGCACGTCCAGCGGATCCCGCTGAGCGGCAAGGTCGAGACCATCGCCTACCGGCCGGGCAAGTTCCTCTCCGCCGACCTGGACAAGGCCAGCGAGGACAACGAGCGCAACTCGATGGTCATCCGCTCCGACGACGGCACCCAGGTCGCCGTGGTGCAGATCGCCGGGCTCGTCGCCCGCCGCATCGTCTGCTCCGTCTCCGAGGGCGACGTTCTGCAGGCCGGCAGCACCTACGGGCTGATCCGGTTCGGCTCCCGGGTGGACCTCTACGTGCCGACCGGCAGCCGGATCCTGGTCGAGCCGGGCCAGCGCACCATCGGCGGGGAGACCGCCCTCGCCGAGCTGCCGCGGGGGACGCACTCCTGATGAGCATGCACAGCGCCCCCGGCATCCGGTTGCTGCCCAACGCGATCACCGTGCTGGCGATGTGCGCCGGACTGTCGGCGGTCCAGTTCGCGCTCAACGGCCAGCTCACCGGCGCGATCGCCGCCGTCGCGGTCGCCGCGGTGCTCGACGGCCTGGACGGGCGGATCGCGCGGCTGCTCGACGCCACCTCCAAGATGGGCGCCGAACTGGACTCGCTGTCCGACGCGATGTCCTTCGGCGTCGCGCCGGCGCTGACGCTGTACGCCTGGCAACTGCAGGACAACCGCCTCGGCTGGGTGGTCTCGCTGATCTTCGCGGTGTGCATGGTGCTCCGCCTGGCGCGGTTCAACACGCTGCTCGACGACGCCGAGCAGCCCCCGTACGCCAAGGAGTTCTTCGTCGGCGTGCCCGCGCCTGCGGCCGGGCTGCTCGGGCTGTTGCCGATCGTCCTGACCGCGCACTTCGACTACCCGGGCTGGTGGGCGAACCAGAACGTCGTGATGGGCTGGATGGTGCTGGTCGCGGCGCTGATGGTCAGCCGGGTGCCGACGCTGTCGCTGAAGACCGTCAAGGTGCCGCCGAGGGCCGCGGCGCCGCTGCTGGTGCTGGTCGCGCTGCTGGCGGCGGGGATAATCATGTTCCCGCTGATCTCGCTGGCCATCGCCATGGTGATCTACCTCCTGCACGTCCCGTACGCGGTCTACCGGCACAACTGGCTGGCCAAGCACCCCGAGGCGTGGAGCGCGCCGCCGCGGGAGCGGCGCGCGATCCGCCGCCGCACCCAGCGCAGGCTCGGCCTGCGGCCGCCGCTGCGGCGCAGCGTGGCGGGCGCCGCTAGGCGCGTTCGCCTGCCGCGTCGGCACAGCCACCCGGACGGCCCGCGGCGGAGCTGGCGTCGCCTGGAGCTGCGGCGCAGCCGCAACGACGGCCCCCGGCGCTAGCGGGCGGAGCGAACGGACCGTTCACCTCACCTATCGACGCGAACAGTCCGTTCACCTCACCCAACACGCCCGCCTGCAACGACACGCCTCGCGCATGTCCGGGCACCCCACAACGGCCACCAGCCCGAGGTGAACGGACCGTTCACCTCACCTATCAGCGCGAACAGTCCGTTCACCTCACCCGACACGCCCGCCGTGCGGCACACCGCCCGCGTGTCCGGCGGTAACTGCTGGTTGGGGCTGTCGCGGCGTCGCGCAGTTAAGCTCGCGGCGTGCCGTCGATTACGCTGACCGCTCGACTTTCCCCGTCCGCCAAGGACACCCGGCGCGGCGTGGTGCGCCTGCATCCCGAGGTGCTCGACGCCCTGGGGCTGCGGCCGTGGAACGCCGTGCAGCTGACCGGAGCCCGGGTCACCGTGGCGCTGGCCGCCGCGGCCGCGCCCGGCAGCCCGACCGGGGTGCTGCTGCTCGACGACGTGGCGTTGATGAACCTCGGCCTCACCGAAGGCGCCGAGGTGGGCGTCTCGCCCGTGCAGGTCGCGGCGGCGAAGCGGGTGAACATCGCGGGCTCGCAGCTCGCCCGCGCCACCGTCGCTCCCGAGACGGTGCGGATGGCGTTGACCGGCAAGGTCTTCGGGACCGGCGACACGGTGTCGCTGCTGCCCCAGGACGTCGCGCCGGCGACCACCGCGAACGCCGGCGAGGTGCGCCGGAAGCTCGCCACCGCCATCGGCATGACCTGGACCAACGAGCTGATCACCATCGCCGCCACCGAACCGCCCGGCGCGGTGGCCGTGCAACCGTCCACAGTGGTCGAATGGCGTGACGGCGCGGCACCGGCGGACTCCCCCGCCCCGCCGGCCGCGCCGCGACCGGCACCGGTCGAACCGGCCGAGCAGGCGGTCCCGGTCGCCGACCTGGTCGGCTCCCGCGACACCGCGAAGCGGCTCACCGAATGGCTGCGGCTGGCCTTCGAGCAGCCCGAACTGCTGCGCCGCCTCGGCGCCGAACCGCACCTCGGCGTGCTGCTCAGCGGCCCGGCCGGCGTCGGCAAGGCCACCCTCGCCCGCGCCGTGGCGAGCGCGATCGGCGCGGAGCTCGTCGAACTCGCCGCGCCCAGCGTCGCGGCGCTCGAACCGCGCACCGCGGCGCAACGCCTCCAGGACTCGATCAACCGCGCCACCAGCACAACCGGCAACTGCGTGCTGCTGCTGACCGACGTCGAGAGCCTCCTGCCGGGCACCGAGCCGCCGCCGCTGGCGACCGTGGCGCTGGACGCGATCCGCAGCGCGATCGGCACCGACCGGCTCGCCGTGGTCGTCACCAGCTCGCAGCCGCAGGCGATCGCCCCGAGGCTGCGGGAGCCGGGCCTGGTGGACCGGGAGCTCACCCTCGGCCTGCCCGACGACACCACCCGCGCGGATCTGCTGCGGGTGCTGCTCCGCAACGCGCCGCTGGCAGAGGACGTGCAGCTCGCCGAGGTCGCCGAGCACGCCCCGGGATTCGTCGTCGCCGACCTGGTCGCGCTGTGCCGGGAAGCGGCCGTCGGCGCCGCGTTGCGGCACCAGGACGACACCGCCGATCCCCGCATCCGGCAGCAGGACCTCCTCGACGCGCTGGCCTCGGTCCGCCCCATCTCGATGTCCACATCGGACAACCTGCAGACCGGCGGGTTGACGCTGGACGACGTCGGCGACATGACCGAGGTGAAGCAGGCCCTCACCGAGACGGCGCTCTGGCCGTTGCAGTACCCGGATTCGTTCACCCGGCTCGGCGTCGAACCGCCGCGCGGCGTGCTGCTGTACGGGCCGCCGGGCTGCGGCAAGACGTTCCTGGTGCGCGCCCTGGCCGGCAGCGGGCGGCTGAACGTGCTCGTGGTCAAGGGCGCGGAGCTGATGGACAAGTGGGTCGGCGAGTCCGAGCGGGCGGTCCGCGAGCTGTTCCTGCGGGCCGCCAACGCCGCCCCGACGCTGGTGTTCCTCGACGAGGTGGACGCGCTGGCACCGCGCCGCGGCCAGTCCTCGGACTCCGGCGTGGCGGACCGGGTGGTCGCGGCGCTGCTGACCGAGCTCGACGGCGTGGAGCCGATGCGCGATGTGGTCGTCCTCGGCGCGACGAACCGACCCGAGCTGGTCGATCCGGCCCTGCTCCGCCCCGGCCGCCTGGAGCGCCTCGTCTACGTCCCGCCGCCGGACGCGGAGGCCCGCGAAGCGATCCTGCGCGCGGCGGCGAAGAACACTCCGCTGGCGTCCGATGTGGACTTGGCCGCGCAGGCCGCCGAGCTGAACGGCTACTCCGCAGCCGACTGCGCGGCCCTGATCCGCGAGGCGGCCCTGACGGCGATGCGCGAATCCCTTTCAGCGGCGGAGGTTTCCGCCACCCACCTCGACACGGCCCGGAAGGCGGTCCGCCCCTCCCTCGACCCGGCCCAACTCGCGTCCCTGGAGGCCTACGCCACCAACCGCGGCTGACCACCGACCGCGCAATTTCGCGGGAAATCGCGCGGTCTCGCGCCGGGTCACTTGGCGGCGACCGCGCCCTTGTAGTCGTTGGTGATGATGGCGATCAGGCCCGGCGTCGCGTCCTGGATGCCGTCGAAGCGGGGCTCGGCGCGTGCCCCGAAGTGGGCCGCCATCTCATTCGCCTGCTGCTCCTCGACCGTGCCCGGCCGGAAGTAGATCGTCGTGGTCGGGATGCGTCCCGCCGAGTAGTTGCCGACCTCCGGAACGTCGTAGCCGGAGATCCGGAAGTCCTCCGCGGCGCGGTGCGCCAGCCCGCCGATCGTGCTGTTGTTGTAGACCCGCACCAGGATCTTGCCCGTCACGTCGCCGGAACCGACCGGCACGTCGTGGTTCTGGTTGCCCTGCGGCGGCGCGGGCGGCGGAGTGTCCTGTGTGGCCGGTGGCGGCACGACCGGCGGTGCGACCGGCGCAGTGCCGGCGGGCGGCACCACGGCGGACTCGGCGGGCGGGTTCTGCGCCAGCGAGGTGATCGGCGGATTGTTGCCCGGTTCCGGGGGCAGCGGTCGGGCCGTGTTCGACGTGCTACCGCCGGAAACCAGCGTGGCGATGCCGACGACGCCCGCGATCGCACCGACCCCGATCAGACCGAAGCCGATGAGCTTGGCCTTGGCCGGTCCGGTGGGTTCCCCTGAAGTCATCAGTGCAACTCGATTCCCAGTCGTTGGGCGGCCCGCGCGCGCTGCCGACCCGCCCGTGCCTTGCGCAGCCGTTTGATCAGCATAGGGTCTGCTCGCACGGCAGCCGGACTGTCCAGCAACGCGTTCAGCAGTTGGTAGTAGCGCGACGGCGACATGTCGAACAGCTCGCGGATCGCGCGCTCCTTCACGCCTTCCTGCTTCCACCACTGCGACTCGAAGGCCAGGATGCCCCGATCCCGCACGGTGAGCTCGCCATCCGGCGGTAACGGCTGGGTCGGCACCGGCGGCGGCTCGACGATCCGCTCGATCGGCTGGGTGATCGGCTCGGCGAGACGCAACCGCCGAGCGGGTGCCGATTCGGATTTCGGCTGCCGTTGTTGCAGGCGCGCCAGCTGCTCGCACTGACGAGCGATCTCCTGCGCGGTCAGCATTTGGGCGGCGTCCATCTGGCTCCTCGCCTCGCGATTCGAGACTTCCCGCGTTCACTGGAATCACATAGCTGTGATTCCCCCTCAATTACACCATGCCCGGATTCCCGGCGGGAGCGGATCACACCGGCGAGTAGCGGGATCGGAGCACCCCGGCGTGCCGGATGCCGAAACCGCTAAAGTCCCGGCCATGGCTGTTCACCCGATCTGCGTCGTCGGCGACCCGGTGCTGCACAACCCCACCCGTCCGGTGGAGCGCTTCGACGACGAGCTGCGCACCCTCGTCGAGGACATGTTCGAGACGATGGCCGCCGCGAACGGGGTCGGGCTGGCGGCCAACCAGATCGGCGTCGACCTGCGGGTGTTCGTCTACGACTGCCCGGACGACGAGGGCGTCCAGCACCGCGGCGTGGTGGTGAACCCCGAGCTGACCACCTCCGAGATCCCGCAGTCCATGCCGGATCCGGACGACGACTGGGAGGGCTGCCTGTCGGTGCCCGGCGAGTCCTACCCGACCGGCCGGGCGGACCGGGCGAAGGTCACCGGGTCCGATGTGGACGGAAAGCCGATCGAGGTCGAGGGGACCGGGTTCTTCGCCCGCTGCCTGCAACACGAAACCGACCACCTCAACGGCCACCTCTACCTGGACCGCCTGATGGGCCGCCACGCCCGGGCGGCGAAGAAGATGATCCGCCGCAACGGCTGGGGAATCCCCGGCCTGACCTGGGATCCGGCGGAATCCGGCGATCCCTTCGCCGAAGACGACTGATCAGAATTCCTTGGTTTCCAAGGTCAAGTCGAAGGGCTCGGGAATACCGATCGGTTCGCCGAACGGCACCCGGCGTTGATCCCAATAGCGGTCGTTTGACGGTCGCGAGTGCAGCGTCACCGTCGGCTGGTCTTTCGCGAACCGATCAATCAGCAAATACAGCGGAATACCCGCATGCGCATACCCACGCAACTTCGTCGTCCGATCGACATCGGCATTACTGGCCGAGGTTATTTCCACGACCAGCAGAGCATTGCTCCCGTCAAGGTACGTGCCGTGCGAGACCACCTGATCCTGCGGAATCACAACGAGGTCGGGGATGTACAGGTTGTTGCCGAACCCAGTATCAACTGCCGCAGTCTGGAAGATCTCCCAATCTTCAGGTACCGCACGTGCCAGCACCCGGTGCACGCGGCTTGCGATCAGGTTGTGTTCGTTTCCCGGCGGCGGCGTAATCACGATCCTTCCTTCGATGATCTCCGCGCGCCAGCCCTTGTTGGGGAGGTCCAGGCTTTCCCAGACCTCAAAGAGCTCATCCTCCACCGAGGCCACGTATGCAGGGGCAGCGGTCACAGCGCGGTCACCTCCTGTATCGATGTCATCACGCACCGTACTCACCACCCCTGACAACGTTGTGATCGCCCTGGTCATGAGCCTAATGGCAAACCGGCCTGCCGTCATCGGGGTGAACCGGGGTTGGCAGCCCGCTGTCTCCGGGCTAGCCTCGGCCGCGACAAATCAAAACCGCGGGAGCTCGCACCAACAGCGGGCTGAGAGGGTGGCTGGAGAACTCCGGGGCCGCCGACCGCATGAACCTGACCGGGTAATGCCGGCGTAGGGAGTGGATGGCAGTGGCCGACGTGCGTCCGAACGCGTCCGAAAGCGGAACCCAGATCACCACCGGGCCGATCAGCGGCTCGCGAAAGGTGTTCCGGAACACCGAATCCGGCCTGCAAGTGCCATTCCGCCGCATCGAGTTGACCAACGGCGAGCACCTCGACGTGTACGACACCTCCGGGCCGTACACCGACGAGAACGCCACCGTCGACGTCCACAGTGGACTTCATCGGATGCGGGCGGGGTGGACCGACGGCCGGGAGCACCGGACCCAGCTCGGCTGGGCCAGGGCCGGCGTGATCACGCGGGAGATGGAGTACATCGCCGCCCGCGAAGGAGTCCCGGCCGAACTGGTCCGCGACGAGGTGGCCAGCGGGCGGGCGGTGATCCCGGCCAACCGCTGCCACCCGGAGAGCGAGCCGATGATCATCGGCAAGAAGTTCCTGGTGAAGGTCAACGCCAACATCGGCAACTCCGCGGTGACCTCCTCGATCGAGGAGGAGGTGGAGAAGATGGTGTGGGCCACGCGCTGGGGCGCCGACACCGTCATGGACCTGTCCACCGGCAAGCGGATCCACGAGACCCGCGAACGGATCCTGCGCAACTCGCCGGTGCCGATCGGCACCGTGCCGATCTACCAGGCGCTGGAGAAGGTCAACGGCGATCCGGCCGCGCTGACCTGGGAGATCTACCGCGACACCGTCATCGAGCAGTGCGAGCAGGGCGTGGACTACATGACCGTGCACGCCGGCGTGCTGCTGCGCTACGTGCCGCTGACCGCGAACCGGGTCACCGGCATCGTGTCCCGCGGCGGCTCGATCATGGCCGCGTGGTGCCTGGCGCACCACCGGGAGAGCTTCCTCTACACGCACTTCAGCGAGCTCTGCGAGATCCTGCGCGACTACGACGTCACGTTCTCCCTCGGCGACGGCCTGCGGCCCGGCTCCATTGCCGACGCCAACGACCGCGCGCAGTTCGCCGAGCTGGAGACCCTCGGCGAGCTCACGCACATCGCCCGCGAGCACGACGTGCAGGTGATGATCGAGGGCCCGGGCCACGTCCCGATGCACAAGATCGTCGAGAACGTGCGGCTGGAAGAAGAGCTGTGCGGCGAAGCGCCGTTCTACACGCTCGGGCCGCTGACCACCGACATCGCCCCCGCCTACGACCACATCACGTCCGGGATCGGCGCGGCGATGATCGCCCAGGCGGGCACCGCGATGCTCTGCTACGTCACGCCGAAGGAGCACCTGGGGCTGCCGAACCGGGACGACGTCAAGGTCGGCGTGATCACCTACAAGATCGCCGCGCACGCCGCCGACCTGGCCAAGGGGCATCCGCGGGCGCAGGAGCGGGACGACGCGCTGTCCACGGCGCGGTTCGAGTTCCGCTGGACCGACCAGTTCAACCTGTCGCTGGACCCGGACACCGCGCGCGCCTTCCACGACGAGACGCTGCCCGCCGAGCCTGCCAAGACGGCGCACTTCTGCTCCATGTGCGGGCCGAAGTTCTGCTCGATGAAGATCACCCAGGACGTCCGGAAGTTCGCCGCGGAGCGCGGCCTGACCAGCGTCGAGGCGATCGAGGCGGGCATGCAGGAGAAGTCGGACGAGTTCGCCGGGGCCGGCAGCAAGGTCTACCTCCCGCTGGCCGACTAGACCGGAGCACCGTTTCCGCAGGTCACCGCCCGTGAGCGTTTTGGGGTGCTATAACGCCCCGGACAGCGTTGCGGGCCCCGCGCCCGCCCGGGGCCCCGAAACCGCTTAAACAAGGGGGGGTAA
>NZ_JBFAKG010000104.1:0-32325 GCF_040655595.1 Saccharopolyspora sp. NPDC050389 | reverse complement strand
GTTTTGGAGTGCCATGGCACTCCAAAACGCTCACGAGTTCTGACGCGAGACCGGTCGGCCTGAGTGGATTTCGGCGAACCGCTCGGTGGCGATGCGTAACACTACGCAGCCGTACTCAGGGGGCTTCACGGTCTCGCCGAGCCCTCTCAGACGGCAAACTCCTAAGTGCGACGCGGTGATAAGGGGGAACCGGAGGGGGCCCCGCCCGTACTGGGGGTCGGGCGGGCAGACCGGGCTTCGCGTTCGCGACGGGGGAGCCGCGTGGGTGGCCGAGGGGACACGGTCGCCCACGCGGATCGGGTGCGATATCTCGTGGCGCCCCAGGGGGATGGTGAGGAAGGCGGCTCGTTCGGGGGGAGCGAGCCGCCTTCCGTTTTCGTGCGTTCGGTGGCGTTGAGCACTCGGCCCGTCCGCCAAGATCGATCACGCGTAACCTGGACGCCGTCGTGGACATATCGGACGTACTCCCCTCGGCCACCAGCCCGCCGCCGACGGTGCGCATCGGGCGGCGCTCGCTCGTCGTCCTGGCCGGCCTGCCAGGCGCGGGCAAGAGCACGGTGCTCGGAAAGCTGCGCGGTGGTGCGGACATTTCGACGCTGGACTCCGACCAGGTCCGCACCGGGCTGCGCAAGGTCCTGCCGAGCCGCCTGCCCTACCGCTACTACCGCCCGCTGGTGCACCTGGTGCACCGCAGCCGCATCGCCTGGCGGTGCGTGCGCACGCCCGGGCCGGTCGTCGCGCACGAACCCGCGACCCGCGCCACCACCCGCGCGATGCTGCTGGTCTTCGGCTGGCTCACCGGGCGGCAGCGGGTGCTGGTGTGGCTGCACGTGGACCCGCGCGAGGCGCTGGCCGGGCAGCGGGCGCGCGGACGGCTGATCCGGCCCGGATCGTTCCTCCGGCACGTGCAGCGAGCCGACCGGATGCACCAGGGGCTGCGCGACGGCGTGACGCCGCGAGGCTGGCACCGGGTGCATCTGTTCACCCGGGATCAGGTCGAAAACGGCCTCCGACTGGACGTCGTGGCGTGACGTACGTCCCGTTGTGCCGGGCCACCGCCCCGCGCCCCGATGACGATCGCTAGGCTGGATGTCCGGCGCTGCGGCAGGATGCTGCGGCGCCAGGCTGAGAATGATCGAGCTGCGGGTGACTGGCAACAGGGTGTGCGTCCAGCTGAGCGCGCGGTTCGAAATGCGCAAGCGGCGCCCCGCGGCGATCTAGGGCTTACGAGCCGACGCCTCGCCGATCACCCCGGACCCCGGGCGGGTAGTTGCAGGGCCGTTTCCGCAGACCATCAGCCCCCTGCCGAGTCCACCGAGGAGATCCGCTTCCAGCATGTCGACATTCGACGAACTTGACCTTGACCCGCGCGTCCGCCAGACCCTCACCGAGATCGGCTACGAGACCCCGTCGCCGATCCAGGAGAAGACCATCCCGCTGCTGCTGGAGGGCCGCGACGTGCTGGGCCTGGCCCAGACCGGCACCGGCAAGACCGCCGCGTTCGCGCTGCCCATCCTGTCCCGCCTCGACCTCAACGCCACCGGCCCGCAGGCCCTGGTGCTCGCGCCCACCCGCGAGCTGGCGATCCAGGTCTCCGAGGCGTTCCAGCGCTACGCCGCGCACATCCCGGGCTTCCACGTGCTGCCGATCTACGGCGGCACCAGCTACGGCCCGCAGCTCGCCGGCCTGCGCCGCGGCGCGCACGTCATCGTCGGCACTCCCGGCCGGCTGATCGACCACCTGGAGAAGGGCTCGCTCGACCTGACCGGGCTCAAGAACCTGGTGCTCGACGAGGCCGACGAGATGCTGCGGATGGGCTTCATCGAGGACGTGGAGAGGATCCTGCAGTCCGTGCCGGCCAGCCGGCAGGTGGCGTTGTTCTCCGCGACCATGCCCGGCGCGATCCGCAAGATCAGCCAGAACTACCTCAACGACCCGGTCGAGATCTCGGTCAAGACGAAGACCAGCACCGCGACCAACATCAACCAGCGGCACGTCCCGGTGCGTGCGGCGAGCAAGCTGGACGCGCTGACCCGGATCCTCGAGGTCGAGTCGTTCGACGCGATGATCGTGTTCGTCCGTACCAAGCAGCTCACCGAGGAACTCGCCGAGAAGCTGCAGGCCCGCGGCTTCAGTGCGGCGGCGATCAACGGCGACATCGCGCAGGCTCAGCGTGAGCGCACCATCGGCCACCTCCGGGACGGCAAGATCGACATCCTGGTGGCCACCGACGTCGCCGCCCGCGGCCTCGACGTCGAGCGCATCTCGCACGTGCTCAACTACGACATCCCGCACGACACCGAGTCCTACGTGCACCGCGTCGGCCGCACCGGCCGGGCCGGGCGCAGCGGGGAGGCGATCCTGTTCGTCTCGCCGCGCGAGCGGCACCTGCTGCGGTCCATCGAGCGGGCCACCCGGCAGCAGATCCAGCAGATGGAGCTGCCCACCATCGACGCGGTCAACGACCGGCGGCTGGCCAAGTTCGCGCAGAGCATCACCGACACCCTCGCCAAGGGCGGCCTGGAGGTCTTCCAGGACCTGGTGACGGAGTACGAGCGGACCCACGACGTGCCGGCCGTGGAGATCGCCGCGGCGCTGGCCGCCATGGCGCAGGGCGACCGGCCGCTGCTGCTGGACCCGGAGCCCGTCGAGCCGCCGGCCCGCCGTGGCGACGGCCCGTCGTTCCACCCGGCCAGCTCGGACACCGAGACCTACCGGGTCGAGGTCGGCCGCCGCAACCGGGTCACCCCGCGGGCCCTGGTCGGGGCGCTGGCCAACGAGGGCGGCTTGCCCAGCAAGCACATCGGGCACATCGACATCCGCAACGAGCACACCCTGATCGAACTGCCCGCCGACCTGCCGGAGGAGCTGCTCAGCAAGCTGCGCAACACCCAGGTGGCCGGGCGGGGCCTGCGGATCAGCCGCGCCGACGGCGAGTTCATCAACCGCCGCCCGCGCCGCCCCGGCCGCGACGGTGCCCGGGACCACGACCGCGACAAGCCGCGCCCGCACCGCAAGGGCCAGCGCTCGCCGCAGTCCCGCGCGACGGGCAAGCGCCGCGAGGACTACTCGCACAGCTGAGCGGATGGTTGGCCGACTTCCCGGGAAGTCGGCCAACCCACCGGGTGACGGCGTCGCCGGATTCGCGGCCCCTGGTCACGCTGGGTTTCCCGCACCTGGCGGCCGGTCACCCGGTGGCCGCGCGATTTCTCGTGAAATTGCGCTTCCTAGCCCACGCCGGGCCGGTGACCCGGCCGGTTACCCTCGCATAGGTACCCAGGTACATCCCTCGACTCTGGAGCCCGTGAACCCGTGTTCGACACTCTCTCCGACCGGCTCACCTCGGTCCTGACGAACCTGCGCGGCAAGGGGCGGCTGTCCGACGCGGACATCGACGCCACCGCGCGGGAGATCCGCATCGCCCTGCTCGAAGCCGACGTGGCGCTTCCCGTGGTGCGCAGCTTCATCACGGGTGTCAAGGAGCGCGCCAAGGGTGCCGAGGTCTCGCAGGCGCTGAACCCGGCGCAGCAGGTCATCAAGATCGTCAACGAGGAGCTCGTCACCGTCCTCGGCGGCGAGACCCGTCGGCTGGAGTACGCCAAGACGCCGCCGACCGTGATCATGCTGGCCGGTCTGCAGGGTTCCGGTAAGACGACGCTGGCCGGCAAGCTCGCCAAGTGGCTCGCCGGGCAGGGCCACACCCCGCTGCTGGTGGCCTGCGACCTGCAGCGCCCGAACGCGGTGAACCAGCTGCAGGTGGTCGGGGAGCGCGCCGGGGTGCCGGTGTACGCGCCGGAACCCGGCAACGGCGTCGGCGACCCGGTCGAGGTGTCCCGCCGCAGCATCGACGAGGCCCGCCGGGCGCAGCACGACATCGTCATCGTCGACACCGCCGGCCGGCTGGGCATCGACGAAGAGATGATGAAGCAGGCCGCCGACATCCGGGACGCGATCACCCCGGACGAGATCCTGTTCGTGCTGGACGCGATGATCGGCCAGGACGCGGTGAACACCGCGCAGGCCTTCCGCGACGGCGTCGGGTTCTCCGGCGTGGTGCTGACCAAGCTCGACGGCGACGCCCGCGGTGGTGCCGCGCTGTCGGTCCGCGAGATCACCGGCCAGCCGATCATGTTCGCCTCCAGCGGCGAGAAGCTGGCCGACTTCGACGTCTTCCACCCGGACCGGATGGCCAACCGGATCCTGGGCATGGGCGACCTGCTCACCCTCATCGAGCAGGCCGAGCAGGCCTTCGACCAGGAGCAGGCCGAGCAGGCCGCGCAGAAGCTCGGCACCGGCCAGCTGACCCTGGAGGACTTCCTGGAGCAGATGCAGGCGGTCCGCCGGATGGGCCCGCTGCAGAACCTGCTGGGCATGCTGCCGGGCGCGGGCCAGATGAAGGAGCAGCTGGCCAACTTCGACGAGAAGAGCCTGGACCGCATCCAGGCGATCATCCGCGGCATGACGCCCGCCGAGCGGGCCGACCCGAAGATCATCAACGCGTCCCGCCGCCAGCGCATCGCGCGCGGTTCCGGGGTCGCCATCAGCGAGATCAACGACCTGGTCAACCGGTTCTTCGAAGCCCGCAAGATGATGCAGCAGATGGCGGGCGGCTTCGGCTTCGGCGGTGGCGGGGGCAGCAAGAACCGCAAGGGCAAGAAGGGGAAGAAGGGCAAGAAGGGGCGCGGCCCGACGCAGCCCAAGGGCATGCGCGGCCTGCCCGGTGGTTTCCCCGGCCTCCCGCCGGGCGGCATGGGCATGCCGGGCGCGAGCCCGGACCTCTCCAAGCTGGAGGGCGGCATGAACGACCTGCCCGCCGGCTTCGACCCCTCGAAGCTGAACTTCGGCAAGAAGAAGTGACCGCCCTGCACCTGCGCGCCGTCGTGCTGCCTGACGGCGCGCAGCGGGAGCTGTGGGTGCAGGACGGCCGGATCAGCCTGGAGCCCGTGCCCGGCGCCGAGACCGTGTTCGACGGCGGCTTCGTGCTGCCCGGCCTGGTCGACGCGCACTGCCACGTCGGCATCGGCCCCGAAGGGCCGGTGGAGCTCGACGAGGCCGTGGCGCAGGCGGAGGCCGACCGCGACGCCGGAACTCTGCTGATCCGCGACTGCGGCGCACCGGTCGACACCCGGCCGCTGCAGGAACGCGAAGACCTGCCCAGGATCATCCGGGCCGGCAAGCACCTGGCGCGGCCCAAGCGCTACATCCCGTACCTGGCCGACCAGCTGGACCACGAGGAGCAGTTGCCCGCCGCGGTCGCCGAGCAGGTCGCGAACGGCGACGGGTGGATCAAGCTCGTCGGCGACTGGATCGACCGGTCGGTGGGCGACCTCGCGCCGCTGTGGAGCGACGAGGTGCTGGCCGAGGCGATCTCGACGGCGCACCGGCTGGGCGCGCGGGTCACCGCGCACGTCTTCGGTGAGGACGCGCTGCCCGGCCTGATCAACGCCGGGATCGACTGCATCGAGCACGGCACCGGGCTCACCGATGACACGATCGAGTTGATGGCCCGGCACGGCACGGCGCTGGTGCCGACGCTGATCAACATCGAGAACTTCCCGTCGTTCGCGTCGGCCGCGACCAAGTACCCGGCCTACGCGGCGCACATGACCGACCTCTACGAGCGGGCCGACCGGACGGTCGCGAAGGCGATCGAGGCGGGCATTCCGATGTACGCGGGAACCGACGCCGGCGGCGGCATCGAGCACGGCCTGCTGCGCGACGAGGTGCGCGCGCTGCACCGGGTCGGGATGTCCACCGAGCAGGCGCTCGGCGCGGCGTCGTGGGCCGCGCGCGAGTGGCTGGGCTGGCCCGGGCTGGAGCACGGCGCCCCGGCCGACCTGGTCTGCTACGACGCGGACCCGCGCAAGGACCTGACGGTCCTGGACCACCCGAAGCGGATCGTCCTGCGCGGCAACGTCGTCGGCTGAATCCCGCCGCTTTGCGCTGGTTGCAGAATCGCGTCCTGCTGCTCGATGTGATCTTCCTCGCGGGAAGCCCCAGGTCGTGGCGGCCGGAGGCGGCGCGACTCCTGGTGGATGCTTAGGGTGAGCCCGGCGGAGGGGAGCGCAGCGTGGGGGAGCAGTCCGAGCGGGAACCGCCGGAGTTCCCGAAGCACCCCGGCGGGGAACCGATGCGCCCGGTGGCGGACACCACCGGCGCCGACCTGCACCCCCGCTTCTGGGAGGCGCAGCTGGAGGCGGCCCGCCGCGGCTCCCTGGCGTGGGGTTTCGCGGCGTTCTTCATCGGCTACGGCGGCTACTACCTGACCGTGCTGATCCTCAACGCGGCCCGGCCGTCGCGGGCCGGCGGGTTCGATCCGACGACGCCGCCGAACACCGGTCCGCTGCTGCTGTTGGCCTTCGCCCCGAACATCCTGCTCGTCCTGGTGCCCGCGGTGTTCTCCTGGTGGCGCGGCAGGGGGCTGCGCTCGGACTTCGGCATCCTGCCGAAGCGGCGCGACTTCAAGGTCGGCCTGGCTTGCGGAGGCATCGCGCTGCTCGGTTCCTGGGCGCTGACGCTGGTGATCATCGCCATCTTCGGCCCGCCCCCGGAAACCGACCTGACCCGGCTGATGCAGGGCGAGCGGACCGTCTGGCTGTTCCTGTTCGCGCTGTTCGCCTTCCTCGGCGCGCCGCTGACCGAGGAACTGCTGATGCGGGGCGCGCTCTGGGGCGCCTTGGAGCACTACCGCATCCCGCGGTACGCGATCCTGGTGCTGACCGCGTTGATCTTCGCCCTGATTCACCAGGAGGTGTGGCGCACGCCGGTGCTGTTCTTCGGCGGCCTGGCGATCGGCGCGGCGCGGATGATCACCGGCCGGGTGGCGGCGAGCATGATCGCGCACGCGACGAACAACTTCCTGCCTGCGCTGCTGCTGTTCGCCATCGCCGGATGAATATCGCTGCCGTTCGCCGCGCCGCCGGAGGTAACCTGGCGGCTCGGCCGGCGTCCGCACGCCGACACGGCCAGGCAAGTGGCCGCCGACCGGCACGACGGAGGCGCCCGTGAACACCCCGAACCAGCCAGATCCCGCCGTGAACGCGCCGCTGCAGCCCACCCCTCCGGAGGCCGCGCCGGCCCGGACCCACCGCTGGGGGCTCGGCGCGTTCTTCTTCGCGCAGGCGATCTTCGTGCTGGTCTCGGTGACGCTCGCGGCCGCGCTGGGCAGCCCGGACGGCATGGCGCTGGTCCTGATGCTGGTGCTGCCGACCGTGCTCGCCGGTGCGGTGGCCGTGCTGATCACCGTCGTGCGCGGCAACGGCCCGCGACTGGACTTCGGCCTCGAATGGCGCTGGTCGGACGTCACCACCGGGCTGGCCATCGGCGGCATCGGCCTGGTCACGACGACCATCGCCACGATGCTGTGGGTGCGGTGGACGGGGCCGGACGCGCAGTCCACGGTGAGCAGCCTGCTCGACGGGGTGCAGCTGCCCCCGGCGCTGGCGGTGGTGATCTTCCTGCACGTCTGGCTGGTGGCGCCGCTGTGCGAGGAGCTGCTCTACCGCGGGCTGCTCTGGGGTGCGATGGAACGGCTGCGGTGGAGCCAACTGAACGTGTTCGTGCTGAGCACGGCCGTCTTCGCCATCGGGCACCTGGAGCCGGAGCGCACCGCGCTGCTGCTGGTCATCGCGATCCCGATCGGCGTGGCCCGGATGGTCACCGGGCGGCTGACCGCGAGCGTGGTCGCGCACCAGGTGAACAACTTCCTGCCCGCGCTCGGCCTGCTGCTGCTCTCGCTCGGGCTGCTCCCGGCCTAGCGACCCGGCCACCGGACGGGTCCGCGGTCACGGCGGCGGCGGTATCTGGCACAATGGGATGCTGTTCGCCGCGAGGGGTCCCTCTCACCGCTTGTGGCCGCTTTTGACTAAGAGCATTCCACTCCGCTGCCCCACGCGGCTTGGCATGCTCACCGGAGCACGAACGAGAGTCTGAGGAGCACCAGCACCCGTGGCTGTGAAGATCAAGCTCGCGCGGATCGGCAAGATCCGGGAGCCGCACTACCGCATCGTCGTCGCCGACGCCCGTACCCGCCGCAACGGCCGGGCCATCGAGACGATCGGGCAGTACCACCCGAAGCAGAACCCGAGCGGCATCGTCGTCAACTCGGAGCGGGTGCAGTACTGGCTGGGTGTCGGCGCGCAGCCGACCGAGCCGGTGCAGAACATCCTGGAGATCACCGGCGACTGGCAGAAGTTCAAGGGCCTGCCGGGTGCCGAGGGTCGGCTGAAGGTCGCCGAGCCGAAGCCGAGCAAGCAGGAGCTGTTCGAGGCCGCACTGGCCGCCGCCGGCGAGGAGCCCACCACCGAGGCCACCACCCCGAAGAAGAAGGGTGCGAAGAAGGCCGAGGACAAGGCTGAAGAGCAGAAGTCCGAGGAAGGTCAGGCGTGACGGTCCTCGCGGACGCGCTTGAACACCTGGTGCGCGGCATCGTCGACAACCCCGACGATGTCCGCGTCCAGCTGCTCACGACCCGACGCGGTCGCACCCTCGAGGTGCACGTGAACCCGGACGACCTGGGCAAGGTCATCGGTCGCAGTGGTCGCACCGCGACCGCGCTGCGGACCGTGATGTCCGGCATCGGCGGCCGCGGCATCCGGGTCGACGTGGTCGACACCGACCGCTGAGCACGAACATGAGCGAGCCCGAGCTGCAAACCCTCGCCGTCGGCCGCATCGTCCGGCCGCACGGCGTGCGGGGGGAGCTTGTCGTCGAGGTGCTCACCGACAGCCCGGAGCTGCGTTTCGCTCCCGGCTCGGTGCTCGGGATGCAGCGCCGCGGGGTGGTCCGCGCGCAGAACCTGACGGTTACAGCCGCCCGGCAGCACGCCGGGCGGCTGCTCGTGCGTGCGGAAGGTGTCGAGGGCCGGGAGGCCGCCGAGGACCTGCGCGGCATCCTGCTGACAGTCAGCTCCGACGTCCTCGAACCGATCGACGACCCGGACGAGTTCCACGACCACGAGCTGGTCGGCCTGCGGGTCGAGCGGGTTTCCGGCGACGAGGTCGGCGAGGTGCGGGAAGTGCTGCACACGCCGGCCGGTGAGCTGCTGGTCGTGCGCACCGTCGACGGCCGCGAGGTCCTGGTGCCGTTCGTGGCCGAGATCGTCCCCGAGGTCGATCTCGCCGCCGGTCGCCTCGTCGTCGATCCGCCGGAAGGCCTGCTCGAAGCCGAGTGACGCCGAACCGGCAAAAGCAAGACCAAACCGCCCTCGCCATCCGGCGGGGGTGTTTCTTTTTTCCGAGGGCCACATGCGCATCGACGTCATCACGATCTTCCCCGACTACCTGGCCCCGCTGCGGGAAGCGCTGCTGGGCAAGGCCATCGAGCGCGAACGGATCGCGGTCGGCGTGCACGACCTGCGGGACTGGACGCACGACGTGCACCGGGCGGTGGACGACAGCCCCTACGGCGGCGGCCCCGGCATGGTGATGAAGCCGGACGTCTGGGGCGAGGCGCTGGACGGCGTTTGCGGCGCCGCTGACGCCCCTGCTCCGGTGCCCCGGCTGATCGTGCCGACCCCCGCCGGGCGGCCGTTCGACCAGCGCACCGCGATCCGCTGGTCCGCCGAGCCCTGGCTGGTGTTCGCCTGCGGCCGCTACGAGGGCATCGACCAGCGGGTGATCGACGACGCCGCCACCCGGATGCCGGTGGAGGAGGTGTCCATCGGTGACTACGTGCTGGTTGGCGGCGAGGTCGCCGCGCTGGTCATGATCGAGGCGGTGGCCCGCCTGCTGCCCGGGGTGTTGGGCAACCCGCTGTCGGCCGAGCAGGACTCGTTCTCCGACGGGCTGCTGGAAGGCCCCTGCTACACCCGCCCCGAGGTGTGGCGCGGGCACGCCGTGCCGGACGTGCTGCGCTCCGGAAACCACGCCGCGATCGACCGCTGGCGGCGCGATCAGGCGCTGGCCAGGACCTACCTGCGACGCCCGGATCTGCTGGCCGAGTTGCCGGAAGGGACCCTGGACGCGGGCGATCGCGCGCAACTCGATAAACTGCGGGAGTCGGAGCATTCCGACGAGTCCCGGGATGCCGGAGACGCGCAGCGCTGACCCCGCGTCGGCGGGGGCGGTTCAGACGCCGAAATGCGGATCTGGCACACTGGAACGGTTGATGCAGCCGAATGGCAAGTTCGGCGAGCTCACATGCAAGTTCACCCCGTGTCAGGCGGTGCCCACCAGTAGGTCGGGTCATCGACGTTCGAGAACACGGGTGCCTTCGACACGGATGAGGACGGACCACCGATGAACACCCTGGACGCGCTGGACGCCCAGTCGTTGCGTTCCGACATTCCGGCCTTCCGGCCTGGCGACACGCTGAAGGTCCACGTCCGCGTCATCGAGGGTTCGCGCGAGCGGACCCAGGTCTTCCAGGGCGTGGTCATCCGCCGGCAGGGCGATGGCATCCGGGAGACCTTCACCGTGCGCAAGATTTCCTTCGGTGTCGGTGTGGAGCGGACGTTCCCGGTGCACACCCCGAACATCGCGCAGATCGAGGTTGCGGCGCGCGGTGACGTTCGGCGGGCGAAGCTGTACTACCTGCGCGAACTGCGCGGCAAGAAGGCGAAGATCAAGGAGAAGCGCGAGCCCGCGTCGGCTTCCTGATCGACAGCCACTCGGAATCACGACAACGGCCCAGGTGCACGTACCTGGGCCGTTTCGCGTGTCCGGCCGGTGGTCGTTTTGCCCGGTGGCCCGGGAGCCGGTTGTCCACCTTCGAGTGATCGCCGGGTGGTTCGCGCCCCGGCGCGGTGCCGACCCGAATCGGATGTACCGGAAAAGAGCACGTCACGGCGGCGCCTCGGGGCGGTGGAACGCCCCACCCGCGCCGGGGGAGCGCGACGGCGCCCACTGCGGTTCCAGTAGCCTGGCCGGGTGGCCGACGTCGTGCGCAGCGGATCAGCGGAAGACCCTCAGGGTGCGGAGCACTCCAGCGGTGCCCCGGACGAGCCGGGGGACGCTTCCCGCCGCCGCAAGCCCAAGGGCAAGAAGAAGGGCTCGTTCTGGCGCGAGCTGCCGATCCTGATCGTCACCGCGCTCGTGCTGACGGTGCTCATCCAGGCGTTCCTGGCCAGGGTGTACGTGATCCCGTCGCAGTCGATGGAGCAGACCCTGCACGGGTGCACCGGCTGCAACAACGACCGGGTGCTGGTGGACAAGATCACCTACCGGTTCAGCGATCCGGAGCCGGGCGACGTGGTGGTGTTCCGCGGCCCGCAGCCCTGGGTGCAGAACGAGTTCGAGGTGGACGAGCCGTCCAACCCCGTCGTCAGCTTCTTCCAGGGCGCGGCGTCGTTGCTGGGCTTCGGCGCCCCGGACGAGAAGGACTTCGTCAAGCGGGTGGTTGCCGTCGGCGGTCAGACCGTGGAGTGCTGCGACGCGCAGAACCGGGTGCTGGTGGACGGCAAGCCGCTCAACGAGCCGTACCTGTACTGGGAGCCAGGCCGCGGGGTCGGCCAGGACGAGTTCAAGGCGGTGACGGTCCCGCCGGGGCACCTGTGGGTGATGGGTGACAACCGCAACGACTCGGCGGACTCGCGGGTGCAGGGCGGTGGCGGCACCAACGGTGCAGTGCCGGTCGACAACGTGATCGGCAAGGCTCAGCTGATCGTCCTGCCGCCGACCCGCTGGCAGAGCATCCCGGAGCCGAACCCGCAGTCCGCCGCGCTGGGCGCGCCCGGCTGGCAGACCGGGGTGCCGATGGGCGTCGGTTTCGCCGCGGCGTTCCCGACGGTTTGGCTGGGCCGTAGGCTCGTCGGTGTGGTGAAACAGCGACGGTCGTCGGAGTGACGTCGACGTGACGGTGGCGGCGTTCCGGCCGCCGAGGTCGGTGATCCGGCGCAGCAGCGGTAATTGGGCCCTTCAGAGCGCGTTGGATCGCCGGGGCCTCGGGCCGGTGGCAGGTGTGGACGAGGCCGGGCGAGGTGCGTGCGCGGGCCCGCTCGTGGTGGCGGCGTGCGCGCTCCGCCCGGGCGATGCGCGGCGGTTCGACGGGCTGACGGACTCGAAGGTGCTCTCGGAGGCCGACCGGGAACGCCTGTACGACCGCATCGCCGAGCGGGCGCTGAGCTGGTCGACCATCGTGATCTCCGCCGAGGACGTCGACGCGCTCGGTATCCACGTGGCGAACCTGGAGGGCATGCGGCGGGCGGTCGCGCAGCTGAATCCGCATCCCGGCTACGTGCTGACCGACGGCTTCCGGGTGTCGGGGCTCGCGACGCCCAGCGTGGCCGTGGTGAAGGGCGATCTGGTCGCGGCCTGCGTGGCCGCGGCGTCCGTGCTGGCGAAGGTGACCCGCGACCGGATGATGGCCGCGCAGCTGCACGCCGAGTTCCCGGACTACGGGTTCGACGTGCACAAGGGTTACAGCACGCCGGTGCACTCGGCCCGGCTGACTCAGTTCGGTCCCTGCGTCGAGCACCGGTGGTCATACGCGAACGTGGTCGCCGCGGCGCAGCGGCACGGGATGCGCTCGCCGCGAACCGTGACGAGTAAGCCCGGGTTGTTCGATGCTTCCGACAGGGATGTGGTGGACAATGAGGCGTTGTAGTCCGAACGGCAATGCAGAAGGGCTCGCACAGCGATGAGCGCCGAGGATCTCGAGAAGTACGAGACCGAGATGGAGCTGCAGCTCTACAAGGAGTACCGCGACATCGTCGGGCAGTTCACCTATGTCGTGGAGACAGAACGGCGCTTCTACCTGGCCAACGTGGTGGACGTCCAGGTGCGCAACTCCGACTCGGAGGTCTACTTCGAGGTGGCGATGTCGGACGCGTGGGTGTGGGACATGTACCGCCCGGCGCGGTTCGTCAAGAACGTGCGGGTGATCACGTTCAAGGACGTCAATGTGGAGGAGCTGGACAAACCGGATCTGCGGCTGCCGGAGAGCGGCCCGTTCGGTTCCTGATCCCGGTCTCGAGGAAGCTCGGGTGGCCGAATTCCGGCCGCCCGAGCTTTTTTATGCGCGCGTGCGGGCCGGTCGTGGCGGCGCCGGACCTCGCAGATCTTGCAGATTTCGCAGTGCACGAAGCATTTTTGGTTCGGAAGTGGGCCATCCCCACTCGTCAGGGTGAGCCGAGTTGTCCACAGGGGATCGAGTAGTCCACAGATTCCCGAATATCGCTGGATATCGCTTTCGATTCCGGGCACGTTGGATTCATCAACGTGCTCGGAACCGTTGGCACACTTGGTGAAACTCGCTCACGTGCGCCCGGGATGCCGGCACGGGAACCCGAATCCCGAACCGAGGAGGAAGCCGTGCGCCGGAAAAAGGTCGTGGGGCAGCTGTCCGACGACGACACCAGGGGCCGCAGACACGCGTTGGGCGTCGAAGGGGAGCGGCTGGCGGCCGTGCTCCTGGAACGCCGCGGCCTGACCGTGCTGGACCGGAACTGGCGGTGCCCGCAAGGCGAACTCGACATCGTCGCCACCGACGGCGACACCGTGGTGTGCTGCGAGGTCAAAGCCCGCTCCGGCGTCGACTACGGCGGACCGGAGTACGCGCTCGTGCCCGAGAAGATCAACCGGATCAGGAGCGCGGCGCGGTCCTGGCTGGCCGCGCGCCAACTGGTGGGTTGCCGGGTGCGGTTCGACGTCGTGTCGGTGCTGTGGCCGCCGGGCAGGCGGCCCCGCATCAAGCATCTCGAGGGGGTGTTCTAGATGGCGCTGCGGAAAACCTGGGCGGTCGCGCTGTTCGGAGTGGACGGTGTGCTCGTCGAGATCGAAGCCGACGTGCGCAAGGGCGGGCTGCCATCGGTGCAGCTCCTCGGGCTGCCCGACACGGCCCTGCAGGAGTCGAAGAACCGGGTGCGGGCGGCGATCCAGAACTGCAAGGAGGACTGGCCGGCGAGCTGCGTGACGCTGGCGTTGTCCCCGGCCGCGATGCCCAAGACCGGCACGTCGTACGACCTGGCGTTGGCCTGCGCGGTGCTGGCCGGGGCGGAACTGGTTCCGCCGCACCGGCTGGCGGGCACGGTGCTGTTCGGCGAGCTGGCCCTGGACGGGCGGATTCGGCCGGTCCGCGGGCTGCTGCCGGCGTTGCTGACCGCTCGGCGGGCGGGCATGCGCCGCGCGGTGGTGCCGGCCGACGGGATGGCCGAGGCGCATCTCGTGGAGGGCATCGACGTGCTCGGCGCCGAGCACCTGCGGGACGTGGTGGCCTGGTTGCGCGACCTCGGCGAGCTCGACCGCCGGCCGCCACCGGGCGGCGAGCCGCCGGCCGAGCGCGACGCACCGGACCTCTCCGACGTGCTCGGCCAGCCCGAGGCGAGGTGGGCCCTGGAGGTCGCCGCGGCGGGCGGCCACCACCTGCTGATGGTCGGGCCGCCGGGCACCGGTAAGACGATGCTGGCCAAACGGCTGTCCGGGCTGCTGCCGAGCCTGACCGTGCCGGAGGCACTGGAGGTCACCGCGATCCGCTCGATCGCCGGCGATCTGCCCGAGTCGGCTGCGCTGATCCGGACGCCGCCGTTCGTCGCGCCGCACCCCTCGCTGTCGATCCCGGCCCTCATCGGCGGCGGTACCGGGTTGGCGAGGCCGGGCGCGGTCAGCAGGGCGCATCGCGGGGTGCTGCTGCTGGACGAGGCCTGCGAGTTGGGTGCGAAGCGGTTGGAGGCGTTGCGAACGGCGCTGGAGGAAGGCGAGGTCCGGCTGGCCCGCCGCGACGGCACGCTGCGCTACCCGGCGCGGTTCCAGCTGGTCCTGGCGACGAATCCGTGCCCGTGCGCACCGGCTCGGGATCTGGACTGCCAGTGTCCGCCGCAGGTCCGGCGGCGCTATCTCGGCAAGCTGTCCGGGCCGCTGCTGGACCGGGTCGACCTTCGGGTCCGGATGCGTCCGATCACCGCGATGACCGTTCATGCCGGTGCCGAGCCAGAAGGCAGCGCGGTGGTGCGCAAGCGGGTGGAGGACGCGCGGGCGGCGGCCCGGCAGCGGTGGTCCGCGCACGGGTGGCAAACCAACACGGAGGTGCCGGGGCCGGTGCTGCGGCGCGAGTTCGCGCTGCCCGCAGCGGCGACGGCGCTGCTGGACCGCGGGCTGGAGGTCGGTGCGATCACCGCGCGCGGCGCGGATCGGTGCCTGCGGGTCGCCTGGACGCTGGCCGACCTGGACGGCCGAGATCAACCGGATGCGGAGCACGTGGCGGCGGCCTTGGAGTTCCGGGACAGGAGGGCGGCGTGATGACTCGGTGGGCTGCGATGGGGGAGAGGGCGAAGCGGGAACTGCTGGTCGCCAGGGCCTTCCTGGGCGCTGTCGCCGAACCGCCGGCCCCGGCGCTGGCCAGGTTCGTCGCGGAGCACGGCCCGTGCCGCGCGGTCGGCCTGATCCAGCGCGAGAAGGCACCGCCGGATGTCACGGCGGAGGTCGAGGCCAGGCGATGGCACGTTTCGGGTGAACAGCTGCTGACGGCCGCCGAGGCCGCCGGTGTCCGGTTGGTCGTGCCGGAGGACCCGGAGTGGCCGCGAGAGGCGTTTGACGCTCTGCTCGGGGCGAGATCGGTCGACCTGCCGGGAATGGCCGAGCCGATCGCGCTGTGGGTCCGAGGCAAGGCGGTGCTGGCCGAGGCGGCGGAGCAAGCGGTGTCCATCGTCGGCGCCAGAGCCGCCACCGGCTACGGCGAGCACGTGGCGGCGGAGTTCGGTCACGGGCTGGCGACGGCGGGGTTCACGGTGGTTTCCGGGGCGGCGTACGGCATCGACGGGGCCGCGCATCGGGGTGCGCTCGCCGCGGGTGGTCTGACGGTGGCGTTCCTCGCCTGCGGCGTCGACATCGACTACCCGGCAGGCCACGGCAGGCTGCTGCGCGCCATCGCCGACCAAGGTGCCGTCGTGAGCGAATATCCGCTGGGCACGCCGCCGCGGAAGCACCGCTTCCTGGTGCGCAACAGGCTGATCGCGTCGGCCGGCAGCGCCACCGTGGTGGTCGAGGCGGGCGCGCGCAGCGGCGCCGCCAACACCGCGAACACCGCCGATGCGTTGGGGCGGCCCGTGTTGGCCGTGCCAGGGCCGGTGACCTCGAAGAATTCCGTGGGTTGCCACGGGATGGTCCGGTCTGGCCAGGCCGTGCTGGTCACCCGAGCCCAGGAGGTCCTCGAAGCGTTGAGTCCGCTCGGCGCGCAACTGGCGGTGGAAATCCCTGCCCAGTCGCGCCGGACCGACGCGCTGAATCCGGACGCGCGGCGCCTGCACGATGCGCTGACCGGCATCGATTGCGCCAGCGCGGACGAGCTGGCGCGGGATTCGGGGCTGCCGCTGGGCAAAGTCCGGGCGCTGCTGCCGGAGCTGGAGCTGGCCGGGCTCGCGGCGCGGTCGGAAAGGGGGTGGTCGACGACGGGGTCATGACGTGGTGGCAGATGCGCCCCTGCCGCGCAAGACTATTCGCGTACCGGTCAAGTGATCATGATTCGGCGTGGCGATGCTTGACCGATGCCGGTGGAACGGCCAGCTTCGAGACATGGCCCGCACACGTTCCGCCGAACCGCGAAGACCGGATCTTCGCGCGGCTCGGGCGAAACTGCCCGAGTCGCTCGGCACTGCGGTCGACGCGTTCGAACGACACCTCGCCGCGGAACGCGGGTTGTCCGCGCACACTGTTCGCGGATACATCGGCGACATCGTCTCGCTGCTGGAGCACCTGGTCGGCTTGGCCGGCGATGCAACCCTTGCTGCGCTGGACATTTCCGTCCTGCGGGAATGGCTTTCGGCGCAACACGCGCACGGCGCGAGCCGGGCGACGCTCGCCCGGCGGACCGCGTCGGCCCGCACCTTCACCGGGTGGGCGTTTCGGGCCGGGATGCTGCCCGTCGATCCGGGCCCGAGGCTCGCGGTTCCGTCGAAGCAGCGGAAACTGCCCGCCGTGCTGCGCGTTGACCAGGCAGGTTCGGCGATGCAGGCTTCGGCGGTGGGTGCGGAACAGGGAGACCCGGTGGCCTTGCGGGACCACGCGGTGCTCGAACTGCTGTATGCCACCGGAATCCGCGTCGCCGAGCTCTGCGGCCTGGACGTCGACGACATCGATCGCGAGCGCCGGCTGGTCCGCGTGATCGGCAAGGGCGACAAGGAACGCGCTGTGCCGTTCGGCGTGCCGGCGGATCAGTCGCTCGGCCGCTGGCTTTCCGCTGGTCGGCCGAAACTGGTCCGGGAATCGTCGGGCGCCGCGTTGTTCCTGGGTGTCCGAGGTGGACGGCTCGACCCGCGTGCGGTGCGTCGAACCGTGCATGACGCGGTCGGCGCGGTTTCCGGCGCCCCAGACGTCGGGCCACATGGGCTACGTCACTCGGCTGCGACCCATTTGTTGGAGGGCGGTGCGGACCTCCGTAGCGTTCAGGAGTTGCTTGGTCACGCTACGCTCGCAACGACCCAGCTTTACACCCACGTGACAGTTGAACGGCTGAAGGCGATCCATGACCGAACCCACCCCCGTTCCTGACCACGCCGGGGGCGGCGCCGACACGGTGGCCGCGAGATCGACCTCGGTGCCGGTGACCGCCCGTGATCAAGGCGGCGGGACCAACGGCCATGTCGGCGACCGCATTTCGCGCCGGCTGTCCGTGGCGACCGCCGAACCTGCCGGGCCGGCCGCGCGAGGGGACCAGCGCAGCGGAGACGAGGTCGAGGCCGGCATAGTCGCGTTGTGGCAGGCGTTCGGGCAGCGGCGCGACCAGGAACTACGGGACAGGCTGGTGCTGCACTACGCGCCGCTGGTCAAGTACGTGGCGGGCCGCGTCGGCACCGGGCTGCCGTCGCACGTCGAGGTCTCCGACCTGATCCAGTCCGGGATCTTCGGGCTGGTCGACGCGATCGAGAAGTTCGAACCGGAACGCGGCCTGAAGTTCGAGACGTACGCCATGCAGCGCATCCGCGGCGCCATCCTCGACGATCTGCGGGCCCAGGACTGGGTGCCGAGGTCGGTGCGCAGCCGCGCCCGCGACGTGGAGCGGGCGCTGGAACGCCTTGAGGCGAAGCTGCAGCGCACCGCCACCGACGCCGAACTGGCCAGCGAGCTCGAGCTGTCGCTCGACGAGCTGCGAGAGCTGTTCGCGCAGCTGCAGATGACCAGCGTGATCGCCCTCGACGACCTGATCGGCGCGGGAACGGCGCAGGCGTCGCTGGCCGAAACGCTGCCCGACGACCGGGCCGAAGACCCGGTGGCGGCCCTGGTGGACCGGGACAGCCGGCGCCAGCTGGCCGAGGCGGTGGAACGGCTCAGCGAGCGGGACCGCGTGGTGGTGACCCTCTACTACTTCGAGAACCTGACGCTGGCCGAAATCGGGAAGGTGCTCGGCGTGACCGAATCCCGGGTCTGCCAGCTGCACACCCGCGCGGTCCTGCGCCTGCGCACCAAGCTCACCGAACAGACCTGACCAGCGGCTCAGCGGGCGTTCTCGGTGGGAACCGACGCGTCGACTCCCACCGGAAACACCAGGCAGGCGGGGTCACCGCCACGGCTTCAGCCGGACGTGGCCGAAGCCGAGCAGGCGCAGCGGGTCGAGGTAGTCCAGGCGTTGCCGGGCACCCCAGTGCAGGCAGGCCAGGGGCGGCTCTGCGGCGCACTCCGGATGGCCCGGTTCCAGGTGGCCGACCGGCTGTCCCCGGGTGACCTGGTCGCCGACCGCGACGACCGGGACGACCGGCTCGTAGGTGGTGCGCAGCCCGCCGGTGTGCTCGATGGAAACCAGGTTGCGGTTCACCATCCAGCCCGCGTAGACGACCACGCCGTCCCCGGCCGCCAGCACCTGTTGGCCGACCTCTCCCGCGAGATCGACGCCCCGGTGGCCCGGGCCGAAGGCGTGCGCCGGAGCCTCGAAGGGACGAACGGCGGCGGGAGGCGGGGCCAGCGGCCAGCCGAACAGGGCATCCGCCGCCGGCGAGGCGCGCAGCGGTGCGACGGGCGCTGAATGCGCGGGCTCCGCAGCGGGCAGCTTGCGGGGCAGTTCGAGTTCTGCGGCGAGACCGAGGGACGCGGCGGCACCGCAGCAGGCGAGGACGGAGATCAACAAGCGCATGGTGCAACGGTGGCCGCGGGCGGTCCAGGTGAACAGGGGGAAATCCAGATCTGTGGACAAACCAGGCCGCTGTGGACAACTCGCAGTCCACGATCGGGTCAGCCGGGGCGTCCAGTACACTGTCAACGCGGTTTCGTGTCCGCACGGACCGACTTCGCGTGCCCGCACGCCACGCCTGCGCAGGCGGCCCGACCTCGCGGTCGGCCGCTGAGCGGAACAGTACCGAGCTCAACGCCTCGGGCGCTGCTGTTCCCCGCAGGGTGGCCGGTGTGCTCCCGCGGTCCCGAGCTCGCCGAGCGAGGGTGGGAGCGGCCGGGCGGGTACCAGGGCGACGGACCACCCGGTCCGCCGCGGCAACCGAATCGCGCGCCAACCGGCGCGCCCGACTCAAGAGGTGCGAATCAGGCCATGGCCGTCGTCACCATGAAGCAGCTGCTTGACAGCGGCGTGCACTTCGGGCATCAGACCCGGCGCTGGAACCCGAAGATGAAGCGCTACATCTTCACCGAGCGCAACGGCATCTACATCATCGACCTGCAGCAGACGCTGACCTACATCGACGGGGCGTTCGACTTCGTCAAGCAGACGGTCGCGCATGGCGGGACGATCCTGTTCGTCGGCACCAAGAAGCAGGCGCAGGAAGCGATCGCCGAGCAGGCCCTGCGGGTCGGCATGCCGTTCGTGAACCAGCGCTGGCTGGGTGGCATGCTCACCAACTTCCAGACCGTCCACAAGCGTCTGCAGCGTCTCAAGGAACTCGAGACCATGGAGCAGACCGGGGGCTTCGAGGGCCGCACCAAGAAGGAAATCTTGATGCTGACCCGCGAGAAGGACAAGCTCGAGAAGACCCTCGGCGGTATCCGCGACATGAGCAAGGTGCCCAGCGCCGTGTGGATCGTGGACACCAAGAAGGAGCACATCGCCGTCGGCGAGGCCCGGAAGCTGGGCATCCCGGTCGTCGCGATCCTGGACACCAACTGCGACCCGGACGAGGTCGACTACCCGATCCCGGGTAACGACGACGCGATCCGCTCCGCCGCCCTGCTGACCCGCGTGGTCGCCGACGGTGTCGCCCAGGGCCTGATGGCCCGCAGCGGCCGCGCCAACGGTGCCCCGGAGGGCGAGGAGAAGCCGGCCGGCGGCGAGCCGCTGGCCGAGTGGGAGAAGGAGCTGCTGGCTGGCTCCGCCGAAGGCGCCCAGCCCGCCGCCCAGCCCGCTCAGCCCGCCGAGGGCGGCGAGCAGGCCGCGCAGTCCTGAGTCCGCTTGCCGCGCGCCGGCCGTGAGGTCGGCGCGCGGCGCGGTCCGGCATCCGCCAGGCAACCTGGCGGATGCCACCCGGGCCGGGTTCGCATCCCCGCTGAGCTGGTTGAACGCCACGGGACGCGGCCCGGCCGATGTCTGCAAGACCTTCGAAGCTTCGTACCAAGAGGGACGGATAACGCACGATGGCGAACTTCAGTGCGGCCGACGTCAAGCGTCTTCGCGAGCTGACCGGCGCCGGCATGATGGACTGCAAGAAGGCTCTTGAGCAGGCCGACGGCGACTTCGACAAGGCTGTCGAGAGCCTGCGCATCAAGGGCGCTAAGGACGTCGGCAAGCGCGCCGAGCGCGCCACCGCCGAGGGCCTGGTCGCCGCCGACGGCGGCGTGCTGATCGAGCTGAACAGCGAGACCGACTTCGTCGCCAAGAACGACGAGTTCATCGAGCTGGCCAACAAGATCGTCGCCGCAGTCAAGGCCGCCGGCGCCGGTGACCTGGAAGCCGCCCTGGCGGCCCCGCTGGACGGCAAGACCGTCACCGAGGTCATCCAGGAGCTGTCGGCCAAGATCGGCGAGAAGATCGAGCTGCGCCGCGTCGCCAAGTTCGACGGTGAGGTGGCCACCTACCTGCACCGTCGCTCCGCGGACCTGCCCCCGGCGGTCGGCGTGCTGGTCGAGTTCAGCGGTGGCAACGCGGACGCCGCGCGCGGCGCCGCGATGCAGGTCGCCGCGCTCAAGCCGAAGTACCTGAGCCGCGACGACGTCCCGGAGGACATCGTCGCCAACGAGCGGCGCATCGCCGAGGAGACCGCGAAGGCCGAGGGCAAGCCGGAGCAGGCGCTGCCGAAGATCGTCGAGGGTCGCCTGAACGGGTTCTTCAAGGAGAACGCGCTGCTGGACCAGCCGTCCGTGCAGGAGAACAAGAAGACCGTCAAGGCCCTGCTCGACGAGGCCGGCGTGACCGTTACCGGTTTCGTCCGGTTCGAGGTCGGCCAGGCCTGACCGGTCGCTGTTCGGCGGCACGCCGGGCGGCACCCCGATCAGGTGGTGCGCCACCGGTTCACCGGATGCGGTGAACCGGTGTCGGCCCAGCGGCCGCGACTCGCGGCATCAGCGCCCCGCCTTCGTTCGCAAGGCGGGGCGCTTTCGCAGGATCACGGCGCCGGAACCCGGCGCCGTTATCTGCGAGCGGACCAATCCGCGCAAACTTAGAGCGAAACCGAACTTCGCGGGAGGAACCAGTGACCGACGACGGCCCAGCGCAGCGCGGCTACAGCCGGGTGCTGCTCAAATTGGGCGGCGAGATGTTCGGCGGGGGCAGCGTCGGGATCGACCCGAACGTGGTCGGCACGGTCGCCCGGCAGATCGCCGAGATCGTCGCCGACGGTGTCGAGGTGGCCATCGTGATCGGCGGCGGCAACTTCTTCCGCGGTGCCGAACTGCAGCAGCGCGGCATGGAACGCGCGCGCGGTGACTACATGGCGATGCTGGGCACCGTGATGAACTGCCTGGCACTGCAGGACTTCCTGGAGCGCGAGCACGGCATCGACACCCGGGTGATGACCGCGATCACCATGGGGCAGGTCGCCGAGCCCTACATTCCGCGGCGCGCGATGCGGCACATGGAGAAGGGCCGCGTGGTCATCTTCGGTGCCGGCACCGGCATGCCGTACTTCTCCACCGACACCACCGCGGCGCAGCGGGCGCTGGAGATCGGCTGCGAGGTGGTGCTGATGGCCAAGGCGGTCGACGGCGTCTACACCGCCGACCCGAAGACCACCCCGGACGCGCAGCTGTTCGACAGAATCACGCACCGCGAGGTGCTGGAGCGCGGGCTGAAGGTCGCCGACGCGACCGCCTTCAGCCTGTGCATGGACAACCAAATGCCGATCCTGGTGTTCAACCTGCTGGAGGAAGGCAACATCGCCCGCGCTGTCGGCGGTGAGAAGATCGGCACGCTGGTCAGCACCCCGGCCGACCAGTCGGCCTGAGCGGCGGCACGTCCGAGGTCGCGCCGGGTGACCACCCGAGCGACCCGGCCCGTTGACCCGCTAGGGGTGCTGGAATCCTGATCAGGGGCGGCCCGCCCTGGGGCGGCGCAGCGCAGCAGGCGACACTACGAATGTCCACCGGTCGGCAGACTTAAGGAGCAGCCGTGATCGACGAAGCTCTTCTCGAAGGCGAGGAGAAGATGCAAAAGGCGGTGGAGGTGGCCAAGGACGATCTGGCTACCGTCCGCACCGGCCGTGCGAACCCCGCGATGTTCTCCAGCATCGTCGTCGACTACTACGGTTCGCCGACGCCGTTGAACCAGCTCGCCAGCGTCTCCGTGCCGGAGGCGCGGTTGGTGGTCATCAAGCCGTACGACGCCAGCCAGCTGGCTGCGATGGAGAAGGCCATCCGCGACTCCGACCTCGGCGTGAACCCGTCCAACGACGGCCAGCTCATCCGGGTCGCGATCCCGCAGATGACGGAGGAGCGCCGCAAGGAGATGGTCAAGCTCGCCAAGCACAAGGGCGAGGAAGGCAAGATCACCATCCGGGGCATCCGCCGCAAGGTCAAGGAAGAGATCGACCGGATCGTCAAGGACGGCGAGGCCGGCGAGGACGAGGGCAACCGCGCCGAGAAGGAGCTGGAAAACCTCACGCACCGCTTCACCGGCCAGATCGACGAGCTGGTCAAGCACAAGGAAGCAGAACTTCTCGAGGTCTGAGTGGTGACGGCCGGCCAATGCGAAGGTGAGTCCGGAATGTCCGCAGACAGCCCGGACCCGCCTTCGCGTCCTTCCCGGGCCGGACGCGATCTCCGTGCCGCCATCGGCGTCGGGGTAGTGCTCGGTGCCGCGATCATCCTTTCGCTGCTGATGGTGCGGTTCGTATTCATCGGCATCGTCGCCGCCGCGGTGGCGGTGTCCACCGTCGAGCTGGCGAACGCGCTCAAGCGCGGCGCCGACATCCGCGTCTCGCTCGTCCCCGTGCTGGTGGGCGGGCAGGCGATGTTGTGGCTGTCCTGGCCGTTCGGCCTGCGCGGGACGCTGGTGGCGTTCGTGATCACCGTGCTGGCGTGCCTGGCGTGGCGGTTCCGGCACGGCGTCGACGGCTACGTGCGCGACGTGACCGCATCGGTGTTCACCGCCGCCTACGTGCCGCTGTTCGCCGCGTTCGCGGCGATGCTGGTGCGCCCGGAGGACGGCGCGTTCCGGGCGCTGTGCTTCATGATCGGCGTCGTCGCCTCGGACACCGGCGGCTACGCGTTCGGCGTGCTGTTCGGCAAGCATCCGATGGCACCGAAGATCAGCCCGAAGAAGTCCTGGGAGGGCTTCGGCGGGTCGATGCTGGTCGGCGTGGCGGCCGGGGCCCTCTCGGTGACCCTGATGCTCGACGGCCAGTGGTGGCAGGGCGCGCTGTTCGGTGCGGCGCTGGTGTGCACCGCGACGCTGGGCGACCTGATGGAGTCGCTGATCAAACGCGACCTCGGCATCAAGGACATGGGCAATCTGCTGCCCGGGCACGGCGGCCTGATGGACCGGATGGATTCCCTGCTGCCGTCGGCGGCGGCCGCCTGGATGATGCTCTTCTGGCTCGTCCCGAGCTAGTGCTCGCGCGAAGTCTGCCCCGCGTCTCGGGGCCGATCGGCGGCGCCCGTTTCAAGAACCGGCTCAAGGACAGTGATGCGAACCTGGCGGAAGCAGGCCTGGCCGCAGGTGACGCCGAGCCCGAACATCTGGCACTGGCCCGAGCTCTTCGAACTGGAGAACCGCGCGCAGGACTCCGCCGGCGCGTTGTGGCGGGCGCTGCGGGAGCGCTGCGACTGGGCCGGGCTGGACGTGGCCGACATCGGCTGCGGCGACGGCTTCCACCTGCCGCTGTTCGCCGCCACGGCCAGGACGGTCATCGGCGTCGAGCCGCACCCGCCGCTGGCCGAGCGGGCCCGAACCAGGATGACGAGCACCCCGGGCGTGGACGTCCGGATCGCGCCCGCCCAGCAGCTGCCGCTCGCCGACGCCAGCGTCGACCTGGTGCACGCCCGCACGGCGTACTTCTTCGGGCCCGGCTGCGAGCCGGGCCTGGCCGAGGCGGAGCGGGTGCTCCGCCCGGGCGGGATGATCGCGATCGTCGACCTCGACGCGTCCCGCCCGCCGTACGGGGACTGGATGCGGGCGGACGCGCCGCAGATCGACCCGGATGCGATCGAGTCGTTCTTCCTGCGCCACGACTTCGACAGCGCCTCGGTGGACACGATGTGGCGCTTCGACGACCGGGAAACCCTCGAAGCGGTGCTGGGCATCGAGTTCTCCGCGAAGGTCGCCGCCCGCGCGGCCCGCGAGGTGCCCGGCTGCACGATTCCGGTCGGCTACCGCCTCCGAACCCGCCGCAAGCCGACCGGCCTGCTGCGCGCCTGAGCGGCTCAAGATCCGCGTGGGGTGATCGTCAGCCACATGCCGGGAGGCGGTCAGCGTCGCGGCTCGACGACCGGTCGAGGCGAGACTGGTGAGCACGAACCGAACGCGGTGTCCCGGCTCGCCGACGTCGATCCGGAATCCGTCGTGCTTGGCAACGGAACCCCAGTTCTGAACACATTGCTCAGCCCGGAGGCGTGCTTCGGCGTTGATCCGTGTCAGCGCGGGCGGACAACGCCGGCCTGTCGGTGGCTTACGGCGCGGTGACGCGCAGGTACAGCGCCGCGATGGCGCCGACCGCGGCTGCTGCCGTGAAGATCAGGGCCGGGCCGAGAGCCATCAGCGCGCCACCTAAGAGGGTGCCCGCTCCGATGCCGAGGTAGATCGCCGATGCGTTCAGGGACACCACGATCGCCGCTTCCTGGGGCGCCGCGTCGATGAGCCGGGTTTGTTGCGGCGGTGTTTGGGTCCAGGTGCTCGCGCCCCAGATCAGCACCAGGACCGCGACCGCGACCTGCGGCGTGGAGCCGGTCCAGGCGAACCAGGCGAGCAGCGCCAGCGCGAGCGTCATGCTCAGGTAGCCGCAGGTCAGGACCCGGATCGGGCCCCAGCGATCGGTCGCGTAGCCGGACAGGAGATTGCCCAGCACCGCCCCGAGCCCGTACAGGAACAGCATCAGCATGGTCGAGTTCGCCGGGACTCCGACGGCGTTCAGCGCGGGAACGCTGTAGGCGTAGACGGTGTAGCTGGCTCCCATGCCGAGCACCGTCAGCGGCAGCACCGCCAGGACGCTGCGGCGGCGCAGCAGTGCGAGCCGGTCGTGCAACGGGACGCGGGCTCCGCCCGGCAGGGCGGGCATGATCAGGTAGACGCCGACACCGACGAGCAGGCACAGCGCGGCGACCAGCCCCAGGGCAGCGCGCCAGCCGAACCATTCGCCGGCCAGATCACCGAGCGGAACGCCCAGTGCCGTGGCGACCGTGAGGCCGCCGACGACCACGGCCAGCGCCCGGCCGCGGAACTCCGCCGGCACCAGCGCCGCGCTGACCGCGCCCGCGCTGGGCGTGTACGCGGCGGCACCGGCCGCCGCGAGCACCCGGCTGACGATCAGCACCGCCAGGTTCGGGGCGAGGGCGGAGCCGATGTTGGCGATCCCGAGCAGGACGAGCGCGGCCACCAGCAGGGCGCGGCGCGGGATTCGGGCGGTCGCGGTGGCCAGGATCGGGGCGAGGACGGCGTAGGCCACCGCGAACGCGGTCACCGACTGCCCGGCGGCGGCCGTGGTCACCTCCAGCGAGTCCGCCATGGCCGGTAGGAATCCCGCGACGATGAAGGCGTCGGTGCCGACGGCGAAGGTGCCCAGCGCCAGCACCAGGGGGGCCGTCAGGCCTCGGTTTCGGGTCGAATTCAGGACATTGGACATCCAGATTCTCCAGCTGAAGAAACCCTGCTGATCAGGTGATTCGGAAAAAGTCAGTCGACGGAGTGCCAGCGCCGTACTCGGTCGGCGGCGCGGCGCGGGGCGGTGGCCATCAGGTCGGCGATGGTCTGCGCTGCCAGTTCGCGGCGCCAGGCCAGTTCGGCCCTGCGCATGGCGACGTCGACGCCGCAGCGCTTGCGGAACTCGCCGGCCGGGGTGTCGGTCCCGGCTCCGCGCTGCCGGATCTCGGCGCAGCGGAACGCGTCCTCGGGGCCTTCGATGGCGGCGACGACCTCCATCAGCGTGATCTTCGCCGGCGGCCTGGCCAGCCGGAAGCCGCCGCGCGCCCCCGGCGTGGAGGTGAGGATCTCGGCCCGGACCAGCGCCTGCAGGCGCTTGTTCAGGTAGGCCGGGGGCAGGTCGAACTGGGCGGCGAGCCGGGCGGTCGGCACGGGCTCGTCGTCCAGCCACGCCAGCGTGAGGCAGCAGTGCAGGCCCCACTCGACTCCTTCGCCCATCCGCATATCTGGATACTAGGCGTCCAGGTTCGGCGAGGCGATCCGGGGCTCTCCCGAGTGGAAAGCCCGGTTCCTGCCAGGGCATTCACGCGCGGTGAGTTCATTCCCCGGTGCGCTGGGCGGTGTCGATGATGAAGAACGTGGCGCCCACGACGTCCTGGAGCAGGGCGAGTCGGCCGTGCGGGGAATCCGACGGTTCGCGCAGCACCTTGCCGCCGAGCTGCACCGCCTTCGCCGCCGCGTCGTCGGCGTTGCTGTCCGGGTTGACCTGGAAGTACAGCTGCCAGTGCGCGGGCACGTCCTCGGGCAGCGCCGAGCTGGTCTCGAAGCGGCCCACGGTGGGCAGGTCGTCGACGTACCAGACGGTGTAGTCGAAGCCGTTGCCCGGCTCGCCGATCTGCTCCTGCCGGTAGCCCAGCAGTTCGGCGTAGAAGGGGTCGGCGGACGAGCCGTCGCGGGTGTGCAGTTCCGCCCAGCAGAGCATGCCCGCGTGGTCGCGGCCGAAGGTGCCGTTGGGCGGCGCCTCCCACAGGCCGATCGCCGCGCCGGAGGGATCCTCGGCGACCAGGAACGTCTCGTCGGCGGGCGTTTCCGTCGGCGGGACCAGCACTTTGCCGCCGAGCGCGCGGATCCGCTCCACCGCGCGGCGGGCCGAGCCGCACTCCAGGTACAGCGTCCAGGCCGTCGGCGCGTCGGTCTCCGGCAGCAGCAGCCCGGCGACCGGTTTGTGCTCCTTCAGCGCGATGTCGTAGCCCGGGCGCTGGATCCAGTGCCAGCCGAACAGGCCGGCGTAGAAGTCCCGGGCGCCGGCGGTGTCGTGGGTGGCCAGATCCACCCAGGCTGGGGCGCCCATTGCGATGGCCATCGCTCCTCCTCCGAAACGCACTCCAACAAGAGATGAATTCAGGGGGTATCCCCAGGGTGACCGATGTTTCGGCTCGGAAAACACGCGTGGCGGATCAAGCATGTACGGCCGCGCGAGGGCGTTACTGTTCGGTGCCTTTTCCGCAATGGGAACGCCCCCGAATGACGCCTTGCTACTGGACGGCCCGCGTGATCGACTAGTAGCGGTCACTCAGTGTGCGTATTTGCATGCCGAGCAACCCGATCGAAGCACTCACCAGGGTTACAGGAGCAGCCATGGCCAACCGCGCGGCGAAGCCGGTGACCGCGGGCCTGAGCCGGCTTGCTCAGCTGGACCGCCAGGAGCGGGCCCGCATCATCCGGCAGCTGTGCCACCAGTACCCGGCGTTCCGGTCGATGCTGAAGCAGGTCACGATCGCCCGCGGAGTCGCCTTCGCCTCCGGGCTGCTGCTCGCCGTCGCGGTGATGTTCCTGGTCCAGGGCGCATCGGTGTGGTGGGTGTCCGGTTGCGTGTTCACCGGCCTCGCCGGGTTCTGCTATGTCGCGGTGGCGCTCACCGACAGCCGCTTCGACCTGCTGCTCGCGGTGCTGGGCGCGCACCGCACCGACGAGCTGCACGGGCGGCTGGTGACCGAGCAGGTCTACGGCGACGACCCGCCGTCGGATCCGCTGGAGTGGTCGCCGTCGCGAGTGGTCGCGTCCCGCACGGTCGCCTCCCGGCTCACCGACGAGACGGCTTCACCGGTGCACGCTGATCGATAGCGCGGCCGCGATCTCGTCGCCCACGAAGTGGGTTTCGTCGTTCGGCGGCTCGCCGACGCGCACCACCAGCGGCCCGCCGAAGGGCTTGCGCTCCACGATCTCGATCCGCGAGCCCAGCGTCATGCCGTGATCGGTCAGGTAGCGCAGCAGCTCCGAATCCGTGTCCCAGACCCGCGCGATGGTGCCGACCGTGCCCGGCTCGACCTGGTCCAGCAGCAGCGTCGCGGGCTTCTCGACGGTGCCCTCCGCGGTCGGGATCGGGTCGCCGTGCGGATCGTGAGTGGGGTTTCCGAGCTTGGCGGCGATGTGCGCGACCAGCTCGTCGGACACCGCGTGCTCCAGCGCGTCGGCCTCCCGGTGCACCTCGTCCCAGCCGTAGTCGAGCTCCTCGACCAGGAACAGCTCGATCAGCCGGTGCCGGCGAAGCACGTCGAAGGCCAGCCGGCGGCCCTCCGGCGTCAGCTCGACGCTGCGGTAGCGCACGTGCGTGACCAGGCCGAGCTGCGCCAGCTTGTTGATCATCCCGGAGACCGATGATGGGCTCAGGCCGAGCCGCTGGGTCAGGGTGGCGTTCGTGACGGGCACACCCCGTTCGCTGAGCCCGTAGATCGCCCGGAGGTAGTCCTCGACGGACGACGAGGGGCGCTCGGCCATACTCGTCATACTTGCACGATACGGGCGGTCGCCGGTCGGTGGACGCACCCCACCACCCGCGCGGACGCGGTGTCGCGGCCGAGACCGGGCCTTGTCCGGTGGTCGCCGCCAAGGTCGTTCCGGGGCATGGGAGACTGGTGGGCGCTATGTCTGCGACTTCCCTTCCCCTCGTCTTCGACGCCCCGCGCCGTGGCATGCCGCCGCGGCACCTCGCCGACCTCTCCGCCGACGAACGGCGCGCCGCGGTGACCGAGCTGGGGGAGAAGCCGTTCCGCGCCAAGCAGCTCGCGAACCACTACTTCGGCCGGCTCAACGCCGACGTGGAGTCGATGACCGACATCCCGGCGGCCAGCCGCGCGAAGCTCGCCGAACACCTGCTGCCGCCGCTGCTCAGCCCGGTTCGCCACCTGAACACCGACGACGGCACCACCCGCAAGACGCTCTGGCGCGCGCACGACGGCACGCTGCTGGAAAGCGTGCTGATGCGGTACCCGGACCGCGCCACGGTGTGCATCTCCAGCCAGGCGGGCTGCGGAATGGCCTGCCCGTTCTGCGCCACCGGCCAGGGCGGCCTGCAGCGCAACCTGTCGACCGCGGAGATCGTCGACCAGGTGCGTTCGGCCGCGGCGGCGATGCGCGACGGCGAGGTCCTGGGCGGGCCCGGCCGGCTGTCCAACGTCGTGTTCATGGGCATGGGCGAGCCGCTGGCCAACTACCGGCGGGTGATCAACGCGGTCCACCGGATCTGCGACCCGGCCCCGGAAGGGCTGGGCCTCTCGCAGCGGTCGGTCACCGTGTCGACGGTCGGCCTGGTGCCCGCGATCAAGAAGATGACCGCGGAGAACCTGCACGTCACGCTCGCGGTGTCGCTGCACACGCCGGACGACGAGCTGCGCGACACGCTGGTGCCGGTGAACAACCGCTGGAAGGTCGCCGAGGTGCTGGAGGCGGCTCGCGGCTACGCCGACCACACCGGGCGCCGGGTGTCGATCGAGTACGCGCTGATCCGCGACATCAACGACCAGCCGTGGCGCGCGGATCTGCTCGGCAAGCTGCTGCGCCGGCACCTCGGGCAGTTCGCGCACGTCAACCTGATCCCGCTGAACCCGACGCCGGGCAGCAAGTGGGACGCCAGCCCGAAGCCGGTGGAGCGGGAGTTCGTCCGCCGGGTTCGCGAAGCGGGCGTCTCCTGCACGGTCCGCGACACCAGAGGCCAGGAGATCGCGGCGGCCTGCGGGCAGCTCGCGGCCGAGGAATGACCAGTTAGCCGGGGCGGTTGATCGCTTCGGGCTGCGCGGTATCGCGCTCGTTTTCCGGTATCTTGCCGGGGATTCGCGGGATCGGGGTGCGGTCTCGATCCCCGCCGCCGGCGGACTGGGGAGCGCGATGTCAGGCGAGATCGAGTACGGGCCCGTTGTCGTGAACCAGCCCGGGGCCGATCCGCGGATCGGCTACTACGACGACGACGAGTACGACGACGAGCGGGACTGCCCGCTGGCCGTCGTGTACTACTGCGAGCCGCCGTTCACCGCTGCTTCCGGCTACAGCTTCGTGGATCTTTCGTGGCTGGCTCCGGTCGATACCGATTCCCTCTGGAATCGGCGGTTGAAGCTCCAGCGGATCTTGGCCGATCGAAATCTTGCGGCGTTCCAAAGACGGAAGCCGTCGTATTCGTACAAGCGCCTGTTCGAGTTCTCCATCGAGCTCTCGTTCGTCAACACCGTGCTCACCGATCGGATGGTGAGCGCCCGCATGAACGAGGGACTGATCGGCGGCCGGCGCGTCTTCATCTCCTACTAGTCTTCGGACAGCCGGGTCGCCACCTGGCTCGCCGTCGACCTGGCGAACGAGGGCCACGTCCCGTGGCTGGACGAGTGGGAGATCAAGGCGGGTGAGTCGATCCCGAACAAGATCGCTCGCGGTATCGACGAATGCGATTACCTCCTCGTGCTGTTGAGCCCGAGGTCCGTCGGCTCCGGGTGGGTCGAGCGGGAGTGGTCGGCGAAGTACTGGGCAGAGGCCACCGACGGCGGCATCGGCGTGATCCCGGTGCTGCTCGAGGACTGCGAGATTCCCACGCTTCTCCGCGTCAAGAAGTACGTCGACCTGCGGAGTGACTACAGCGCCGGCGTCGAGCAGATCTTGGACGCAATCGCGCCCTGACCGGGGCGGCTGGTCTGTCGGTGTGGTTTCCGTGAACGCAATGAACAGAATGGTGACGGCCTGACCCGCGTGGTCTCATGATCCTCGCACCCGAATTCGATCGAGGTGGGAGGCAATGGTGCCTGGCCGTGCGAAGCGAGGGTTCGTCCGCAGATCTGCCCGGTCGGTCCTGAGTGGACGGTTGTCGGCGGCGTTCGCCGCGGTGGGCCTGGCCGTTGTGCTCGGCGGTGTGCCGGCGCAGGCCGAATCCCAGGTCGATCATCCGGTGCCGTCCACCGGCTGCGGCAAGTCCACGGTTCCCGGGGCGTCGGAGACCCGCACGATCGTTTCGGGCGGGATCACCCGCAGCTACCTGGTGCACGTTCCGGAGAACTACCGGAAGTTCGAACCGACTCCGGTGGTGCTGTCCTTCCACGGCCACAAGCGGACTTCGGAGTACCAGGAAGAGCTGTCCGGCTTCTCCGCCACCGACGCCATCGCGGTGTACCCGCAGGGCCTCGTCGGCACGGATGGCGAAACCGCCTGGCAGGGCGCGCCGTACTCCGCGGCGGCCGACGACGTGCTGTTCACCGGCGACCTGCTCGACCAGTTGGAGCGGGACTTCTGCGTCGCCCCCAAGAGGATCTACGCCGCCGGGAAGTCCAACGGCGGCGGCTTCACCGGCGTGCTGGCCTGCCGGATGAGCGATCGCATCGCCGCCTTCGCGCCGGTTTCCGGCGCGTTCTACCCGCAGGGCGGCGAGTGCGAGCCGGAGCGCTCGGCGCCGATCCTGGACTTCCACGGCACCGACGACCAGACGATCCCGTACCCCGGGAACCCGGAGAAGGGCCTGCCGCCGATCCCGGAGTGGCTGGCGGGCTGGGCCGATCGCAACGACTGCGACGAAACCCCGATCGTCCGCGACGAAGGCAACGGGGTGCAGGTCAGCGAGTGGGTCGGCTGCGACCGGCGCAGCAACGTCGTGCACTACCGGATCGAAGGGCTCGGGCACGACTGGCCGAGCACGCAGCCGAACCCGGACTCCGACCAACCGGCGGTCATCGACGCGACGCCGATCATCATGCAGTTCTTCGCTGAGCACCGGCTGCGTTGAAAAGACCCGGGCCGGAGCGGAAGCTCCGACCCGTGCACGGCCGGTGCGCGCCGCCCAGCCCCCCGAACGGCGCGCACCGGCCGAGCCTCGTGCTCGTGAGTGTTGGGTGGGGGGCGGGGCGCCCCGCGCCATCCCCACCGGCCTCGGCGTATCGTGGGTGGTTCGCGGCACGCGTTGTGCTTGGCCGCGGCGGGCCG
>NZ_JBFAKG010000103.1:0-32606 GCF_040655595.1 Saccharopolyspora sp. NPDC050389 | reverse complement strand
GCCGGAATCACGCCGGTACCCCGCCACCCGAATTCCTTCGAACAGGCGAAGCGCCCCCGGTCGTCAGCCCGCCGTGAAGTTCGGCAGGTCGGCGGTACTGGCCCTGTGCAGGTTCTTGATGACGTTGCGAGCGTCTGGGTAGTTGGTCGCCCCGGACTCGTAGAGCAGCCATGTCGTGCCGTTGTAGTCGGCGATGCCCTCCGACATGCTCGGCGCCTGGAAGCACTTGGCGGAGCGGTCGTTGATGTTCCTGCCATGGGCGACCACGTAGATGTTGCTGGGGTTCTTCCGGCCGTGTGACGTGCTGTAGACGAAGTGGGTGCCCGTGACCATCACGCCTTGCGTCTCGTCGGGCGTTACGTAGGCCGTGATCTGCTTGAGCTTACCGTCCTTGTTCACCTTGTAGACGTACATCCGGTCCTTCTCGAAATGGCCCGTGTACAGCTCATCGCCGTAGCCGGTGAGGAACGACGCCCCTTTGACCTTCTGGGCCGGACCGTTCGGCGCGAGCGACTGCTTGCCCGGGGTCTTGAACTTCGCCGCGAGGTCCGTGGCCTTGTACTTGTTCATGGACCTGTTGTTGCCACCTGGTACGAAAACCCAGCCATTGACGACCGCGATGCCCCCGGCGTGGTTGCTCTTGATGTCGACCGGTCCGAGGAGCCTGCTGGTGCCCGCCTCGATCCCGTAGATGCGCCCCGCGTAACCAGGCTTCTTGGGATGTTTTGTGTACATGCTGATCAGTATCAGGTCGTTGCCGGCGCCGTCCCAGTTCTCCCAAGCCCCCAGGCCCTGGGGGATGTAATCCTCGGACAGGACGGGTGTCAGGTCGTTGGCCTGTATGAACTTGCTGTCGTAGACCGTTCCGGCGGAAGGGCCGGGGTAGGTGGCTTTTCCTCCTGCGCCGCTGCTGTTGCACGTGATCGCGGCGGCTTCTTGCCCGACCGCGGTGGCCGGTGCGGTCGCCACCGCGGTCAGCGCCAGCGAGGCGCCGATCAGGGCGGTGGTGGTTCTGCGGATCACTGATCTCATCCCACGTCCTCCAGACGTCTTCGTGGAGCCAGAGAACTTCGCGAACCAGCCAATGATCGGGCGCGGGGAACCGGCGCGAGGGGGATCGCGGTCAAGGCACCGGAAATTCACAGATTACTTGCGGCCAATCGGTGCCTTTTCCTACCTCGTTCCGGTTATGCGCGGCATTTTCCGCACCCGATTCGGTGCCGAACCGCCCCACCGCACCCGGGGCCGCTGGCACGGGGTGGACCATGAAACGAGCTCGCTCGCCGGCGCCGGCACCGCGTCAGGCAGGTGCGCACGAAACTGGATCTGACCCAGCTGCTCGCGCTGGGCGTGGTGCTGGTCGGCCTCGTTGCTGGTCAGCTGTGGCTATGGCCCAATGCCGCTTAGCTTAAGTTGATCATGCGTGGTCTTCGACGCAAGACGTGCGCGTGACCAGTACAGACGCTTCGCGGCTGCTTCTCCGAAGCATCACTCGTGTGACCTCGATCGAGCGGACCGCGTATCCGCGGTTTAGTGCGACACGAAGTCGCTTGTGGCGAGTGGGCTCGCAGATTGGGGGCCGGTTGGTGCGGGATGTGTAGTCCCTGGCGAGTGTTCAATGCCGGTTCCCACCCTGACATGCGTTGCTGGCAACGGCGGGGTGTGGAGCTCAGGGGAAACGCCGAAGCGGTCCTGATCCGTCCGGGAGCGTAGGCAAGGGGAAGGCCGGGCGGGCGAAGGACATGAACCTCCGTTGATGCCTCGTGAGAATAGGCCTCGGGTGGATGGAGAGCGTTACCGAGGTTGAGGGCCTGCCGCTGCGAAGCGGAAGTGGCGATCGGGGATGAATCGCCGGTCGTGGGAGCACCACTGGCCCCGGGGTATAGGGGGCAGTGCGACACGAAGTCGCTGGTAGTGAGTGAGCTAGCTGAGGAGGATCGACTGATGTCGAAGGTGTAGCTCCGGGTCAGTGTCCGTGAGACCTGTTCCCACCTCGGCGTGCGTCGCTGGTGACGGCGGGGTACGAAGCCCGGGGGAAAAGCCGAAGGGTTCCCGTTCCGTCCGGGAGTCACGGGCAAGGGAAAGATCGGCCGGGTCAATCGCGTGAATCTCCGTTGATGTCTCGTCAATACCTCCCTCGCAGACGGGCTGTAGCAGTGAGGGTGTAGGGCTGGCCGCTGGGAAGCGGCAGGCGCCGACTGGTTATGCCCTGCTGGTCGGGAGGACACCGCCGCCCCGGGATAGAGGAGAGGCCCACCCCGATCGCGTCTCACACCTGTGGAACGTGGCAATCCCGTTGAGGTCCAAGCCGAGGCGGCTTGGTAGGCCGACCGTGAGGAGAGCTGAAGTCCTCAGCGGGGGAAGGATGACGCAACAAGCGAAGGCTGGGACGCCGAAAGGCACCGGAAAGACCGACACCGCTGGCCGCGGCCTCCTGCGGGGTGTCGGATAACCGCCCGGATACGGACCCTGGTGGTCCGGCTCGAAAGAGCGCTGACGTGCGTCAGGTGAGCCTGCGAAGACTCGATGATCAACGCACCGGAACCGAGGGACAAGTTGGACGCCACGACCACGCTCGCCGCGACCGATGTCACGCGCGAACACGTCGCGGTGAACGGACCCGAGGACGCCTCTCTCGACTGGGACGCTGTGGATTGGCGTCAGGCCGAGAGCGACGTACGGCGTCTGCGGCAACGCATCTTCGCGGCATCGAAGGCAGGGGACCTGAAGAAGGTTCGGAACTTGCAAAAGTTGATGCTTCGCTCGCGCGCCAATGCACTGTTGAGTGTACGGCGGGTGACGGAGCTCAATGCTGGTCGTCGGACGGCGGGTGTCGATGGCAAGGTAGTGCGAAGCTCCCAAGTAAAAGCCCTATGGGTTGGCTGGGCGCAAAGTCGCTGCCGGTCGTGGACGGCCAAGCCCGTCAGACGAGTGTATGTGCCCAAGGCCAACGGAAAACGGCGTCCCATTGGGATTCCCGTGATCGGCGACAGGATCTTGCAATCCCTGACGCTCAACGCACTGGAATCCGAGTGGGAAGCGCGGTTCGAGCCGAAGACCTACGGGTTTCGGCCCGGCCGCGGCTGCCATGACGCGATCGAGGCCATTTTCAACACCGTTAGCGGGAAGAACCCGCAACGGCGATGGATCCTGGACGCCGACCTGGCGGCGGCATTTGACCGGCTCGACCATCACCACATTCTCGGCCAGCTCGGCACGTTTCCCGCGCGGAAGCTGGTCGAACAATGGTTGAAGGCGGGTGTGGTCGAGCGGGAATGTTTCACGCCAACCGACGAGGGAAGCCCTCAAGGAGGCGTGATCAGCCCCGTCCTACTGAATGTGGCCTTGCACGGTATGGAGCAGGCCGCCGGGGTCAGGTACCGCGCATCCGGCGTCAACGCCGACCGCGTGGTTCCGGAAAGCCCGGTGTTGGTGAAGTACGCAGACGATCTTGTTGTGATGTGCGGCAGCCCGAAACAGGCCGAACAGGTCAAAGACCGGCTTGCCGCCTGGCTTGCACCCCGTGGCTTGGCCTTCAACGAGGACAAGACGCGAATCACCTGCCTCGAGCAGGGATTTGAGTTCCTTGGGATGCAGATACGCCGGTATCGCAACGGGAAGCTGCTGATCAAACCCAGCAAAACGGCCGTGCAGCGGTTCCGGAAACGGCTCACCACGGAGATGAGAGCCCTGCGAGGGGCGAACGCTCACGCGGTGGTGACCCGCCTCAATCCGATCATTCGAGGTTGGTCAGCTTATTACCGGAGCGTGGTGTCCAAGCGGACGTTCGTCCAACTGGACACTCACATGTGGAAGTTGGTCATGAGTTGGGCCAAGCGTCGACACCCGAACAAATCGAGCCGGTGGGTTGTTGACCGGTACTTCGGCGCGTTCCACCCGACCAGGCGAGACCGGTGGATCTTCGGTGACCACGCCAGTGGCGCCTACCTCGCCAAGTTCGCCTGGACGAAAATCGTCCGACACCAAGTGGTCAAGGGACGGACATCACCAGATGACCCTGCCCTGACCAACTATTGGGCCGAACGGCGACGCCGCCGCAAGCCCCCGCTGGACAAGTCCCGACTGCGCCTGCTTCAAGCGCAACACGGTCGCTGTCCGCTCTGCCGGAGCTTGCTGCTGCACACCGACCAGGAACCACAATCCCCAGAGGAATGGGAAACGTGGGTCAAGGTCACCCGCAAGGCGAGGCGATCCGCAAACAAGCGATCACCACCTACACGGGACACGGCACGTCGGACGACACCGCCGCACTCCACCTCATACACGCCCACTGCGCACGCCAAGTCAACAGCGGCACACGCAGCCCAGCACGGCAACCTGCCGACGAGCCTTCAGGGCTTGCTTGAGCCGGATGAATGGAAAGCGTTCAAGTCCGGTTCTGAGGGGGGATCGGCGGGGCAACCCGCCGGTCCTACCCGACCCCGACCCGGTCGTGTCTCGTGCAAGCGGAACGTGGAAACCCCGTCAAGGTCCAGGCGAGGTGACTTGCCGGGTAGGCCGACTGCGAGGAGAGCTGAAGCCCTTGACGGGAACAGGATGCCCAAAAAGCGAATGCCGGTGGCCGAAAGGTGACGGGAAAGCGGGGCAGATGACCGACTCCTCCGTCGGTGACTCCGTATAACTGACCGGGTACCGGTCCTCGTGGCCGGGCGCGAAAGCGCGCTGACGTGGGCAGGTGGGCCTTTGAAGACGAACCGTTGAAGGTGCTGGAACTGAAGGGCAAGTATGCGCGGTATTTATCCACAGCGCCGGCGGTCACTCTCGCCGCGGCGTCCAGTGGGCTGGTCGCTGCAATCCGGTGTTCCTCAGATCAGTTCGTTCATCACCACGCCGCGCCGAGTCGATCTGATCTTGCGTCAGGGACCTCGCGCCCCGGAGCCCTGCGCCGCGCAGGTCCGCACCCTCGAACCGTGTGCCGCGCAGATCCGCGACCGTGAGCTTTACCCTTCGCAGCTGCGCAGACCCGAGCTCTGCGCCCCGCAGATGAAGCCCTTCAAGGGTCAGGTCGCCGAATCCGAGATGGGCTACCGCGGTAAGCACCGCCTGGACATCAGCGCGGGGCTTGTCCGGGCGGTCCACCTCCACGTAAGGCACCGGGCGCTCGCTGGTGTCCTGCCGGCGCGGCGCGTGGATGCGGATGAAGGCCACCAACACCTGATGAATGTCGTCGCGGTGGTCGCCAGATCGAGTCCCCTGACACCGGGGCAGCCATATGGGGAGCGAACTGGGCGAAGAAGTGCGGCAGTGGCTGCGCAAACTGCTCAACCGCTACCCACAGACCCGCCTCGTGGTCACCTCCCGTCCAGCCGCCGCCGGAACACGATGGCATGAAGCGCTCACGGCCCCACGGAACCACGTCGTCCTGTATGTCTGCGGTCACACTCGTTGGAAGCAACCACCCACGGGGTCGCACGTCTATGTCATCGAAAGAAGGTTGCAGACCGGATCTTTTAAGGACAGTGAAATGAACCTGCGCACCATCGGGACCACCCTGACCGCCGCCGCGGCCCTCGCACTTTCTCTCAGCGCATGCGGTTCGGCCCAGCAGACGCCGCCGGCCCCGCAGCTGGGTAGTGCACAGGGTGGCACCTACGCCGGCTCGAACTCGCAGGGCGACGAAAGCCCTGACGACCAGGGGCCCTGCGAAATCGACAACATGGAGCCGTCTTTCGAGCTCTCTTCGACCGGCCACGTGAACGCCCACCTGAAGGTCACGAACGCCGGCGAGGCTAGCTGCACCCTGACCGACGACTTCCCGGACGTCACGTTCATGGACCGGGAAGGGAACCCGTCCGACGGTCTCCAGATCAACCAGGGCGAGCCGGGCACGGGCGGCCCGGTCATCCTCGAGCCCGGCCAGTCGGCCGCTGCGGACGTCGAGTGGCCGGCCGACCAGGGCGGTCCCGACGGGCCGGCCTGCAACCGGGTCTGGGCCGTGAGCCTGAAGATGAACGACGGCGAGCCGAAGACCATTGAGCCCAACGGCGGAGTCTTCGACCTGTGCGGCGGCGAGGCCACGATCAGCAGCTGGCAGGAGGACTGACCCGCGAAGCCCCGCGGAGCAACGCTTCCTCGGGACCGGGCAGTCGTGGGCCGCGAGAAGCCCAGGAGCGGCGGCGAAGTCCTCATCGGCACCGGCATGCGCGAAGGCGAAGCCCTCGCCCTGCACTGGAACGACGTCCACCTCGACGACCGGATGCTGTACGTCCGCCAGACACTGTCCAATGTGAACAACACGACACCTGTGTTCACCACACCCAAAACCAAAACCAGCCTCGACTGGATCGGACTCTCATCCCGGGTCACCGCCGCTTTTCCTGGCGACGAACCTGCGATGCCAGGCCAGGATCGGGGAAGATCTCGTGCCAGCGGCGTTGAGGGAGCAGCGAGGACAGCGCTGCGAACCAGAAACGGTCCGCCGGCAGCTCCGGGTCGGTTTGACGCGTCAACGAGGCATGGGCGTCGGCGATGTGCTCAGCCAGCTCCCCATTGCCGGCGAAGGTGTACTCCAACGTTGGTGTTTAGCGCGAAAGAACACATCCCGCAGTGGCATCCGGGGTCGTGTTTTCGCACCTCACCGGTTCGCTTACGTAATCGGCCGGTTCGGACGGGAACGCCCCCATCTGCGTGTAGCGGTGTCCTTGCCGAAAACCTCATCCGCCCAGATGAGAAGCCTGTGGCTGGCCAGGGAATCTCAGGGCGCAATGACCGTGGCGACCGCACGCGAGTACCCGTCACAGGGGGATCACTCCGGCATGATGGTCGGCCGTGCTGTTGCGACTGGCCTACCTGGGTGTGACGAACGCGTTCGCCATGCTGCGCCTGCTGCCCATGAGTGACCGGGACAAGGACATCGAGATCCTCGCCTTGCGCCATCAGATCACGGTGCTGGAACGTCAACTCGGTCAAAGAGAGGGTGCGGTTCAGCCCAGCTGAGCTAGCGTTCCTGGCGGCGCTGCTGCATCGGCCGCCACGGAACGTGCTGCGCAGACTGCGGTTGCTGGTGCGCCCGGACACAGTGCTGTGCTGGCACCGCGACCTGATCGCACGCCGCCATGCGTCCGTTTCCAAACCAAAGCGCCCGGGCCGGCCACGCACCGTCCGTTCCATCCAGGCTTTGGTGCTACGCCTGGCAAAGGAGAACCCCAGTTGGGAATACCGCCGACTTCACGGCGAATTGCTCGTCCTGGGAGTGAAAGTAGCAGCCTCGACCGTCTGGGAGATCTTGCAGGCGGCTGGGATAGACCCGGCGCCCGAGCGCGCCTCCAGCACATGGGCGGACTTTCTGCGTTCCCAGGCCGACGCCTTACTGGCTTGCGATTTCTTCGAAACCGTCACCCTGTCCGGGGCGAGGATGTACGTGTTCGCCGTCATCGAGCACACCATCCGGCGGATCCGGATCCTGGGCGCCACCGCACACCCGACCGCCGCGTGGGTCGCCCAAGCCGCAAAGAACCTCGTCATGGACCTCGAGGACGCCGACAGCCGGGCGCGGTTCCTGATCCGGGACCGCGACGGCAAATTCCCCGCCCTATTCGATACCGTCCTGTCGGATACGAGGATTGAGGTCGTGCTCAGCGGCGTCCAGATGCCGAGAATGAACTCAATCATGGAAAGGTGGGTACTGACGTGCCGACGCGAACTGCTGGACCGCACCTTGATCTGGAACCAGCGGCACCTGCTCCACGCCCTGCGTGAGTTCGAACAGTTCTACAACACCCACCGGCCTCACCAAGGCATCGCGAACGCCCGTCCCCTACGCCCCTTGCCCACGTCGGTCGTCGATCCGAAGCAACTCGAACCCCTCAACATACGTCGACACGACCGGCTCGGTGGCATCCTCCACGAATACCACCGAGCAGCATGACCTCTACGGATGGGATTTTCGGCAAGGGCAGAGCCGGCCCAGCACGGTGAACGCCTCGGGGGCGGGCGCCGGTCGTCGGGCATGCGCCGGTGGGGTCGGTGGTCGGTCATGACGCGTGCAAGCCCCTTTCCCTACTGCTGATCCTGGGCCGCGAGATCGTCGAAGGCGGGGATCCGTGGTGGATCTCCGCGCGTAGCGCTCGGTGGCGCGGGGCGGGTGTGGCTGGTGAAGCGGCGGCACACCACGTCCTGACTACCCAGCACATCACCGCGCTGTCGGTGTGCGTCGGCGGCATCCGAACGTCCACAATGGCCACGTCTGGCTGGTGCGCCTCGATCGCGCGCAAACTCTTCGACCACGCCGGATCAAGGAAGCCCGAGCTTTGTGACCGAGGGCACTCTTCGATGGTTGAACGTGTCGGGTTCTTCGCACGTAGGTCTCACTTACAAGGGAACGAAGCTTCCGGCTTCGTGATCACAGTCCTGATATGGAGAGGGAAATGGACGAAGACACCAACCCGCCCCTTTCGCCCGGCTGTCCCATGGTCAGTCGCCGGAGCACTTTACTCGGGCTCGTTGCCGTAGGTGGCGTTGGCGTCATGAGCGTCGGCGGGTTCCTCTACGCGGGCGGCTGGTTCAGTTCCGGGAAGTTGACACCGGTGCGCATCGCGGATCGCTTCGAGGAGGTGTACGGCAAGCATGCCGGATTCCGTCGCAACCACGCCAAAGGTGTGTGCGTATCGGGATACTTCACGAGCAACGGGTCCGGAACCTCGGTATCCAAGGCGTCGGTCTTCCACCCAGGCCACACCCCGGTTATTGGCAGATTCTCACTGTCCGGCGGCAAACCGCAGGCGACCGACGCCAATGACACCATCCGGGGTCTCGGACTGGTCTTCGCGCTGTCGAACGGGGAGCAGTGGCGCACCGCCCTGGTCAACATCCCGGTTTTCCCCGACAACACCGTGCAGGGCTTCTACGACCGGCTCCTCGCGTCCAAACCGGTTCCGGGCACGGGCCAGCCGGATCCGCAGAAGATGGCCGAATTCCTCGCCAAGCATCCCGAAACCGCCAGGGCGCAGAAGATCATCAAGACGCACCCGCCGACATCCGGGTTTGACGACAGCACCTTCAACAGCTTGAACGCCTTCCTCGCCACCAACGAGACGGGCGTGACCGTCCCGGTACGCTGGTCCCTGGTGCCCGCGCAGCCGGCCCGCCCCGGAAACACGACGAAACCCGCCGACGAGAACTACCTGTTCGACTCGCTCATCGTCCAGCTTTCGGCCCATCCGCTGCAGTGGAACCTGGTGCTTACCGTCGGGGAACCCGATGATCCGACGGACGACCCCACCATGCCCTGGCCCGAGAGCCGCCAGAAGATCACTGCGGGGACGCTGACGATCGACTCGGTGCAGACCGAGGGAGCCGGAAACGCCCGGGACGTCAACTTCGACCCTCTCGTGCTACCGGACGGGATCTCGCCATCCGACGATCCACTGCTCAGCGCGCGCTCGGCGGTCTACTCCCAGTCCTTCACACGCAGATCCAGCGAACCCAAGCAGCCCAGCGCGGTCGACGTTTCAAAGGTGCAACAGTGAACAACAACTCGCCCCACAGCCCCGCCCGCTACACGGTCTTGTCCCGAGCGCTGCATTGGGTGATGGCGGTCATGGTGATCGCCATGCTGTTCATCGGGGTCGCCATGGTGGCCTCCCCGAGTGCCTACCATGCGCTGCTGTTCCTCCACCGGCCACTGGGAATCGCGATCCTCGCTCTGGTCGTAGTCCGGTTCGTCAACCGGCTACTGCGCCGGCCGCCGGCACATTCAGCCACCATGTCGCCCGCTGAGCGCGTCGTGGCCACGGGGTCGGAGTACCTGCTCTACGCCCTGCTGTTCGCCCAGCCACTCATCGGCTGGGCCATGACCTCGGCCGCCGGAACCCCCGTCGTGCTCTATGGGCCGCTCCATCTGCCCGCCATCCTCCCGCCCAGCCCATCCCTGTACTCGACGCTCCGGGAAGCCCACACTGTCCTGGCCTACCTGCTCTTCTTCGCCTTCACGGCCCACATGTGCGCGGTGCTGTTCCACGCGCTGGTCCTACGCGACGGCCTCCTCGACCGCATGGCCTTCTGGCACAGCACGCGGCCGAAACGATGACACGTCGAAAACACGATTGGGAACACTGGTCGTGACGTCGTCGCGCACGATGTGCGCAAGACCGTCCGGCTGCTGCATTGATGCGGAAGAACCGGCTGTCCCCAGGCAGAACCGGCTGCTGCCCCGGGGGCAGTGCGTCACGGGTCAGCCGGTCGGGGCTGCGGTCTTGATCGCTTCGCCGGCGGGGTTGACGAGGTACCAGACGTGCATCTTGTCCTGGCCCTTGATGTCCCCGGCCGCGTTGTCTTGGGCGAAGTAGTACAGCGGCTTCCCGGCGAAGGTGATCTGCTGACCGCCGTCGGGTCGGTTCACGGTGCCGAGTTGTGCCGCATCCACCCCCGGCCCGGCTTGCGGCGCTCCGGTCAGCGGCGGCCACTGCGCCACGCATTGGTCCACGCACCGGGAGGTGCCGGGCTCGTCCTTCGTGAACAGGTACAGGGTCCGGCCCGAGGCGTCGACGAGGTAGTCACCGGTGGGTGCGGTGCGGATGCCCACCACGGCAGGAGCGGCTGCGGGCGGGCTGGGCGTCTGGGGCTGGGATTCGGGCTGCTCACCCGATCCGCACGCTGCGATCGTCATCGTGCAGGCGGCGGTGGCGAGGACCGCGATTCTGCGCAACGGCATGATGTTCCTTCTCGTTCGGCTGCGTCGACCCCCAATACGTCCGCCTCGGCCGCCGGATTCAACGGAAATCCGTTAGCGGAGCGGTTCGAGCACAACGCACCGCTGAACGAAGGCGGCCACGGCACCTATTACGGCGGCGCCGAGCGCGGCTACATCGACTACCCCACGCTCTCCGGCGTTTCGTGACCGCTGGGCACACGATTCGAACCGGTGCGGGGACTTTCTCCGCCGAAGTCCCCGCACCAAGCACCCGTCGGCGTTGAACGGCTCATGTGCGAGGGGGCGAAAGCCAGGCCGCCACATCGGTTCTCTCGTTGAACCGGACAGTCGCTCTTGTCGTATGGATCGGTGACAAGTTGCCGACGAGCAAGGAGCACTTGATGCGCCGGAGTATTTCGAAACGGGCCACGATGACGATCAGTGCCGGACTGACCATCGCCGTTGCGGCGACCGTCGCCGCGACGGTCTCCGCCCAGGCTGACAACGCAACGGACACCGCCTCGGATGCGAAGGTCGAGGTGTTCGCACCCAGGAACGGAGACAACGCGGGCACCTCCGGCCGGGGCTGGTTCGTCGACCTCGCGGTCGATTTCCGCGGCCAGAACGGCCCGGCACGCGCCGGACTCAGCGGCCTTCAGCTCACCGGACCCGCCGGCCACAACAACGTGCCCCCGTTCCCCGGGACGTTCTCCCCAGGCAAGGACGACCGCCTGCCGGGCCTGGTCGTCCTCACTTCCTCCACGATCACGAACCCAGAGCGGAAATTCGCTGGCCCCGGCACGAACCTGGCCAATCTGTTCAACCTAACCGGCCTCACCGACCGTGCTGACGACCGGACCGAGGTCTGGGACACCTGGATCGTCGGCGATGCCATCGCGGGCAAGGGTGTTGACACCACACTGACCGTGGCCGTCGTCGACGATCTCGACCACAACGGCGTCTTCGACGATGCACCGGACGTTGTTGCGGACTTCAACCACGACGGTCGCATCGACGCCAAGGACCTGGAAATCCTAGGCGTCGCATCGAATATCGAACAGGTTCGCTTCCACATCAACGCAAACCCGCTCTGACACTCAGCTGCCGGAAGCCGAGCCCCAGGCCTCCCGCACGGGAAGCCTGGGCTCCGGCATCGTTGGCCGTTCCGTGATCACCGCTGGGTGAAGAGCCCGATGCCTGGAAACCGGCACGTCGGGTTCGGCGGCGGGAAACATCGACGTTCCCCGGGGGCCGGGAGCAACCCCGGCGCCACGCCCCTGGGCTGACCCCACCGACATGCACGACCCTGCCTTTGCCGGAAACCTCATCCGTGCAGGTCATGCGGCATGCCCGTACTCGTGGAGGATGCCGCCGAGGCGATCGCGTCGGCATATGTTCAGGCGAGCGATCTTGTCGGGATCTGTGATGGGCGTAGGTAAGGGGTTCGGCGGGCGGATGTTGGTGATGCCCTGGTGCGGGCGGTGTTCGTTGTAGAGCTGTTCGAACTCGCGCAGGACGTGGAGCAGGTGACGCTGGTTCCTGCTGTACCTGTGGGGTTCCAGAAGTCGGCCACCAATGCTGACCAGTAGCTTTACGCCGCACGCTCGTATTCGTTGATCAGGCCACCAAGCACAGGTCGAGTTTTGATCCGCTTATGGCTGAGGTTTGCGACGGGGTGGCTTGGTCGTGGTGGGCGGAGTTCGCGGGCGCGGTGCGGTCGTGGCCGTTGTAGTGTCGGATGTACTCGGTGAGCGCCGCACGCAGGTGCCGCTCACCGAAGATCAACAGGCGGTCGGCAGCACCAGGAGCTCGACGTCCTTGGACGCCGACGAGCGACCGAGCAGCCACAGCCAGCCCACCATGCGCACGAAGATCAGGTAAAGCAGACGCAGTGACATGACCTGCGATCATGTCCTGTCTGCCGGGGACACCGAAAGGTGCAGGTCGCAGCACGTGGACCGACTTGTGAAACCCCACAGGCCAACTCGTCGGCGCCTTCGTAGCCACCACAACCAGTGTGGTGCAGCGCGGCGTTGATTTTCAGTGGTAGCGCTCCGTTCGACGCCGGTCAGCATCGGCTTGGAGTCAACCCGAAGAACGGCATCGGAATCAGGTTGGTGATTCCCAAGGTGCGTCGGCGCGGGCCTAGCCGGTGGCGTTCGTTGGTTCAAGGTAAGCAATATTTTCAGTGTTGATTGAATGTTATTTCGTTGTCTTCTTGACCACTGAGGACCAATGGGATCCACGTGACTGGAGCGGCGCGGGCGGTTAGGTGTGCGCTGATTGCTGCGTAGCTCGGGTGGTCATCTGTACCGGTGTCCATGGCTGGAAAAGTCTTTCGATCCCATCAGGGGTCGATGAAGCCGTTGTTCAGGTGCCCGAGTCACTTCAGGCCGGAGCGGACGAAGGCGTTGACGATCTGGCGCTGGAGGACGAGGTAGAGCGCGAACACCGGTAGGCATGCCAGTCCGGCTGTTGCCATGAGGGGGCCCCAGTCGTTGCCTTCGGTGCCCATGAAGCTGCGGATGCCGAGTTGGACCATGGCGTTGCTGCGTTGGAGCACCAGGGCTGGCCAGAAGTACTCGTTCCAGGCTTGCACGAACAGTAGGATGCCCAGTGCCGCCAGCGCGGGACGCAGGTTGGGCACGACTACCGTCCACAGGGTTGCCCAGGACGATCGTCCGTCGACCTTGGCCGCGTCAAGCAGTTCCTTGGGAAAGCTGCGCATGTGCTGGCGGAGCATCAGGACGCTCAACGCGGAGCACAGGGACGGCAGGATCACGCCTGCAATGGTGTTGAGCACGCCGAGCTGGAGCAGCAGCACGTAGTTGGGCAACATCGACACCTGGAACGGCACCAGCCAGGTGCCGACGAACAGCAGGTACAGCACCTGCTTGCCGCGGAACTCCCAGACAGCGAACGCGTAGGCGGCGAACAGCCCGGTGAGCAGCTGGCCGAGTGCGGTCACCAGTGCCACCACGGAGGTATTGGCCAACATGCGCCCGATGGGAATCGTGTTCCACGCGTGGACGTAGTTCTCCACCGACAGCGGCCAGGGGAGCGGCGACAGCGAGAACACGTCGCCGGGCATCCGCAGCGAGGTCGCGTACATCCAGTAGATGGGAAGCACGCACAGCAGGCCCAGCACGCCGAGAATCACGTTTCCCAAGATCGCACGTGAGCGGCTCCGGGACCCGACGGAAAGATCAGGCTCCGTGCGTTGTTCGACTCGCGCGACGTCGCTCGTCGCTTCGCGTTCCAGTGTGGACGTGGTCATGAGATCGTTCGCCTGCTTTCGCACTTCAGCGATCAGTCGTCGTGGTAGCTGATGCGGTCGGACAACCAGACTAGGAACAGGGCGACGACGCCGAAGGTCGCGAAGAAGATCACGCCCGCTGCCGCACCGAGACCGGCCTGGTGGCTGTGGAAGCCGTAGTCCCACAGCAAGTAGTAGATGTGCGTGGTCGCCGCCGCAGGACCGCCCTGCGTCAGGGTGTCGATCAGCGGGAACGTCCACTGCGCGCCGAGGAGCACCGTCATGAGCACGAGGAAGACCAGCGTCGGTGACAGCAGCGGCAGGGTGACCCAGCGGGTGATCTGCCAGCGGGAGGCCCCGTCGAGCTGGGCCGCGGCCGAGTAGTCGTCGTTGATGCCGGACAGGCCGGCCGAAACCAGCAGAACGGCGAACCCGAGCAGGTGCCAGCCGGTGATCCCGATGATCGAGAGCTGCGCTGGGACGCTCTCGTACAACCAGTTGACGTTGACGCCCAGAAACCGGTTCACGGCCCCCGATCCCGGATCGAGCAGCCACTGCCACACCGCCGCACTGGCGACCGGCGCGACCAGCATCGGTGTGAAGATCAGCGCCCGGTACAACTCCCGGACGCGCCCGCTGACCTGGCGGGTCGCCAGTGCCACGACGACCGGGATCACCACGGTGAACGGCAGCAGCCCGGCGATGACCGCGAGGGTGTACCACACGGCGTTTCCCAGCTCGGGTGCTGCGAGGAGCTGTTCGTAGTTGTCGGTGCCTGCCGGCACCATCGGAGACGTGGGCAGCAGATTCCACGAGTAGAAGGACAGCTGCGCGGTCTGCACCAGCGGCCGGTAGGTCCAGATGATCAGCAGTGCGAGTCCTGGCGCCAGGTAGAGGTAGGGCGGCGCTGCCCGGAGGACTCGCGTGAGCAGCGAAGCCCGTTGCGCGGCCGGTGGGGCGGCTTGGGCAGGCGCGGGTATTTCGACGAACACGGCGTTCACTCCGATTCGGAGAGGTGAGTGTGGATCATGCTCACGACCTCGGCTTCGTCGTTGTCGTAGACGAACGAGGCGACATCGATCGGTACCGCTGTCGCGATCGCGGACTCCGCGAACACGTCGATGCGGGTGATCCCACCGCCGGGCACACCGCGGAGACGTCCCTTCACCAGGGGGTCGATCTGGTTCGCGCACGCTGGTGAGACCCAGACCGGAATCCCCTCCAGAGCGCCACATCCCGTGGAGTGGTTGTGCCCGCTGAGGATGATCCGGACGTCGGTTCCGGCGACGACCTCGCTCAGACGGTCGGCGTCGTACATCCGCAGCAGGTGCACCGGCGGCACGGCCGACGGTAAGGGCGGGTGGTGCAGTGCCAGCACCGTTCCCAGCGGAGCCGGTCGCTCCAGCTCCGCCCGCAGCCAGTCCAGCTGACCCGGGCGAAGGCGGCCGTCGTGCCGGCCGGGCGTGGTGGTGTCCAGGACGACGACGCGCAGGCCGTCGACCCAGTGCACCGCGTCGACAGGCCCGGTCGCCGCCGCGTCCGGCAGGAGCTCGGTGCGGAAGGCCGTGCGCTCGTCGTGATTGCCCATCACGTAGATAACGCGGGCACCGAGCCTGTCGGCCGCGGGCTCGACGACCTCGCGCAGCCTGCGGTACGCGGCGGGGGAGCCGTCGTCGGTGAGATCCCCGGTGAGCAGCAGGGCGGACACCTCGGCCCCGGAGGCCGCCACCGCGGCGAGGGCGGCCTCCAGGTTGATGAACGTGTCCACCGTGCCGTGCTGGAGCTCGCCCATAGGCAGGATGTGGGTGTCGCTCAGCTGGATCAGGGTGTGATCCGGAACGGGAACTCCAGCGGTCATCAGGTTGTCAACCCTTCGGAAGCAGACTCGACGCCTGGTCCTGCGCCGCGCGCAGCGTGGCCTGCGGATCGGCGCCCTGGTAGACGCTCTTCTCCACGGCGGCCATCATGCCGTCGCGAATCTGCTGGTAGTTGACGCCGGGCATGGATACCCAGGGCTCCAGGCGGGCCAGCTGCTCAACGTTCGGCTGCATCAGCGGGTTCTGCTCGGCCCAGGCCTTCAGACCCTCCGGGTCGTTGAGAAGTCCGGTGCGCAGCGGCAGGTAGCCGATCTTGCTGGAGATCATCTCGTAGGCGTCCGCGCTGGTCAGGAACTTGATCAGTTCCCAGGACGCGCGCTGCTTGGCCGGGTCGTCGGACAGCACGAACAGCGACGCCCCCGAGTTGGTCGGCACTGTCGCCTTGCCGTCGAACGCGGGCATCGGGGCGGAGCGTAGATCCCACTTGCCCTTCGCGGCCTTCTCGAAGTTGCCCTGCAGCGAGCTGGATTCGAGGATCATGCCCATCTCGCCGCGGCCGAAGCCTTCGTAGGCCTGCCGCTGGCCGAGAACGGGCGTCGCGCCGGACTTCACCATCTGCTGCGCCATCGTCACGACGTCGAGGGCGGGCTGCTCGGCGTAGGTGAGGGCCTTGCGGTCCTCGGACAGGACTCGCCCGCCGTTGGAGCGCACCATGGCCTGGAAGCACCAGTCCTTGCTGGTCTCGGTGAGGCAGTCGGAGTACGCGCCGTTCTTGCCGGTGGCCGCCTTGATGGCCAGCGCCGCCTTCTCGACCTCGGCCCACGTGGCCGGCGGCTTCGCCGGGTCGAGCCCGGCCTGCTGGAACAGCGAGGCGTTGTAGTAGAGCACGGGCGTGGAGAAGACGAACGGCACGCCGTAGGTCTTGCCGTTCCAGTCACCGAGGTCGCGCGCGGACTCGTGGAAGGGGTGCCGGGGACCGTCGAAGTTGGCCTGCACGGCCTCGCGTCCCACCAGGTCGTCCAGCGGCTTGGCGCGGAGCTGGTTGATGGTGAAGTCGAGCTCGCTGAAGCCGAGCTGCGCGACGTCAGGTGCGCGACCGGCCATCATCTGGTTCTGCACGCTGGAGACGGTGTCCGACACCGGGTTCGGGCTGTTGCCTTGCGGCTTCTGCGCGATCACCTTGATGTTCGGGTGCCGGCGCTGGAACTCGCCGATCAGCGCGTTGAACGTGTCGGTCCACGCACCGGCCTGGCCGAAGTTGTAGCTCTCGAACACGATCTGGACCTGCTGGTCAGGTCGCAGTTCGGGTACCGGGACGACGGAGGTGGTCTGGGTGTTGGTGGTGCCGAGTCCGCCGATTCCGCAGGCGGACGTGGTCAGTGCCAGCACCGCGACGGCCGCGAGGCCGCCGAGCGTGCGTCTTGCCCTCATGTGGTTCTCCTCGTGTTGGAACGGTTTTCACCCGCTGCTCCGTGCCGGGGGCGGGGGTGCGCCGACGGTGGTCACACGGCGGGGGCGTCGAGTGCGATGTGCTTGACGGTGTCCGGCTGGGGGAGCCAGACCAGGCGGCGACCCGTCGTCGGGTCGAACAGATGGGTGTGCTCGGGGAGCGTGGTGAAGGCGACGGGCTCGCCCGTCCGAAGCCCCAGGGGCCGGGGCCCGCGGGCGGCGAGCCTTGTGTCGCCGACCGAGCACAGCGCGACTTCCTCGTTGCCGAGGTTCTCGATCGCGTCGACGACACCCCGGAACAGCGGTCCGCGCGTGTGCTCGCTGACCAGGACGAGATGTTCGGGGCGAACACCGAGCACGACGTCGCGCGACGGCAGGTCGTCGGCCGGGTGCTCCAAGGGCACCTCGACATCGCGGGCCGTGACGCGCAACCGGTCGCCGCGGGTCTCCAGACGGGCGTCGATGAGGTTCATGGGAGGCGATCCCATGAAACCTGCGACGAAAACCGACTCCGGGGTGTCGTAGACCTCGGACGGTGCGCCCGCCTGCTCCAGTCGGCCGTTGTTGAGCACGGCGATCCTGCTGGCCATCGTCATGGCCTCGACTTGGTCGTGGGTGACGTAGAGGAAGGTCGATCCGAGCTGCTGATGCAGCGCGGCGAGTTCGGTGCGGGTCGCGGTGCGCAGCTTCGCGTCCAGGTTGGACAGCGGCTCGTCCATCAGGAACGCACCCGGATCGCGCACCAGAGCACGGCCCAGCGCGACGCGCTGCCGCTGGCCGCCGGAGAGTTCCTTGGGGCGGCGCTTGAGCAGCTCGTCGAGCCCGAGCAGTGCTGCGACCTCGCGGACCTTGCCGTCGATCTGCGTGCGTGACCAACCGCGCGTGCGCAGTGGGAAACCCAGGTTTCGTGCGACGGTCAGGTGCGGGTAGAGCGCGTAGCTCTGGAACACCATCGCCAGGTCGCGGTCCTTCGGCGCGACGTGCGTGATGTCCCGGTCGTCAAGGAGGATGCGCCCCTCGCTCGGGAGCAGGAGCCCGGCGATCATGCGCAGCAGCGTTGACTTGCCGCACCCGCTCGGTCCCAGCAGCACCACGAACTCGCCGTGGTCGATGTCGAGCGTGACCGAATCCACGGCGGCGGTGGTGCCGCGCCGGGCATTTCCGAATCTTTTGCTCAGTCCCTCAATTCGGATTCGGCTCACTGTTAGTCTCGCTCTCCCGTTTGTGGATCGTGGCCGGGCGCATTGTGCCGCCGCCACCGAAAAGGGTCCCGGCTGACTGCGACTCGGGGTGCACCCGGAGCAATTTGAGCATGGCCGTGTGGAATTCCGGTGAACGCCCGGCGAGCCGCCGGTTCGCCGACCGTCTTTGGGGGGCGCGGTGTTCGCGCTGGCCAGCGTCGATTGAAAGGCGTGCACGTCCGATTCCACGTGGCGCGGCAGCGCGTCGGAACGGCCTTGATCCTACGATTGGGATCTCGAATCGAGCGAGATCAAAATCGTGGTTGACGTCACCCGTTCAATCTGGTCGGTGGAAGTTAGTTCTCGCCTGATAGGGGATTTCAATTGTTCATTTCCGGTGGGGAGCTTGTCGTCGCGGATGGTTTTCCGGAAAGCTCGGCCAGAACCGTCGCTGCGCCGGAGCGGCCTGGGTATTCGCTGGAGGAAAAGGATGCGGCTTACCGTGCTGGGCTGCCGAGCGGGGATGCCCGCCGACGGCCAGGCGAGTTCGGGCTACCTGCTGGAGACGGAGGCGACTCGCCTGTTGCTGGACTGCGGCCCGGGGATCGCCACCGCGCTCAGCTCGGTCACCGAGCCCGCGAGCCTGGACGGCATTGTGATCAGCCATTTCCACTCCGACCACTGCTACGACCTGCTGCCCATCGGCAAGAGCCTGCTCAGCGGCCTCGCCCACGAGCCGGGGGCCACCGTCGAGACGATCAGGCGCAGCGGGTTCACGCCCGTGCCGCTGTTCGTGCCGCGTGGATCGGGAGACCTGTTCGCGCGCTGGGCCGGGCTGTTCCCGGTGCACACCTTCCCGCTGCTCGACCAGGCCTTCGAGATCGCCTTCGACGTCCGCGAGTACGACCCGGGCGCGACCTACGCCGTGGGCGAGCTCAGCGTGGCGATGTACGAGACGCGGCACGCGATCCCCAACTGCGGTGTCAGGGTCGAGTCGGCGACGGCGACATTCGCCTATACCGGTGACACGGGTACGACACCGGCCCTCTACGGCCTCGCCGAGGACGCCGACCTGCTGCTCACCGAGGCGACGCTGGCCGAGCCGGAGACCGGCGACCACGGGCACCTCTCCGGCACGGACGCGGGAGTCGTCGCCGCGAAGGCAGGAGTGGGCAGGCTCGTGCTGACGCACTTCGCCTCCGCGGACGAGGGCAGCCTGGAGCACTTGCGCTCGTCGGCGGCGGAGAACTACGAAGGCCAGATCGATCTCGCGGCCCCGGGCGTGCGGTTCGACATCGGCTGAGCACCGATGGCGGTGCCGGATGCCCCGGACCGACACCGCCATCGGCCATGTGATGGAGTTCACCGAGCGTCTTTTGTCTGCGGTTTCGGCTATGTGACACGGCTTGGCTCCACTAGTAGTGCCAATGGTTCACCGGGTGTTCCTCGGAGGTGCATACCGTCTGTCGAGCACAGAGCTGTCCGACAGCTGCCCCGGGGGGCAATGTGGAATTCAGGCACCTTGAATCCTTCCTAGCGATCGCCGAAGAGCTGCACTTCGGGAGGGCCGCCGCCAAGTTGCACCTGGCGCAGCCGTCGCTGAGTCAGCACCTGCAACGACTGGAACGCAGCGTGGGCACCGAACTGGTCGCCCGCACCTCGCACGAAGTCCGGCTCACGCCCGCCGGCGAAGCCTTCCGCGACCAGGCCCGCGCGATCGTGGCGCAGGTGTACAAGGCCGGGCAAACGGCCCGCGAGGCCGCCGCAGGCCGGTCGGGAACCGTCGACGTCGGGTACAACTTCGCAGCTGGGCAGCACGTCCTGCCCGCGGTGCTCACCAAGATGCACACCGACCACCCCAACGTCAGCGTCACGCTGCACGAGATGCGCACCGGTCCGCAGCTGCAGGCGCTGCGGGCCGGCGATGTGGACGTGGCCATGGTCTACGGGAGGCCGGTCGGTGCCGAGTTCGAGTCCCGACCGCTGGCGAAGTTCCCGCTCGTCGCGGTGGTCGGGCCGGGCCACAAGTGGGCTGGACGGCCCGGCGCCTCGTTCAGCGAGCTCGCGCACGAGCCGTGCATCCTGTTCGGGCGCGAGCAGTGTCCCGCGATGTACGACTCGATCCTCGGCGCGGCGTCGAGCAGCGGCATCACGCTCAACGTCGAGTACGAGATCGACGATCCCGGTGCCGTGGCGATCATGACGTCGGTGAAACCCCTGGTCGGTTTCGCGTCGACGCTGCGGGGCAGGCACATCAGCGGCAACGTGCGGGCGGTGCCCGTGCGGCTGTACGACCCGGTGCCCACCGTCGAGCTCTTCGTCGCGTGGCTGAGCGGGAAGACCTCTCCGGCCGCCGATCTGTTCCTCGAATGCGTCGAAACGCAGGCGACGGTGCCCGGAGAGGAACCGCTGCAGGTCTAAGCGGGCGAACAACGGCTGAACTTCGCGTGTGATCCATCGGTGCCGCCATCGGATCCGGCTATCGCCCGATGGCCGTCCGAGGACTCCGTTGACGCTTTCCGGTGTGCCGCAGAAGTATTCGCCCTTGACGAGGTTCGGATCTTCACCGCGCACCCGGAGGACGACACATCGTGGCGCAGCAGCTGAATCGGGACGTGTTCGAGGGGTTCGCACCGTACGCGGGCTCCTCGGACGGCACGGCACCCGACTACGAGAAGATGTGCGAGCACGCCAACACGATGGTGCCGTTCAGCAACCACGTCGGCACCCGCATGATCGAGATCAGCCCGGAGCGGGGAGTCGTGGAGGTCCCGGCCGGCGAGCAGATGCACAACCACATGGGCGGCGTCCACGCCGGCGCCCAGTTCCTCGCCGCCGAGCTCGCCGGGGCGATGGCCTTCGGCGGAGCGTTCGCGCCGGTGATCACCCAGGTGAAGCTGTTCATCCTGCGCAGCTGCACGGTGTCGTTCCTCAAGCCCGGACTCGGCCGCATCCGCGCGGTCGCCACGCTGGATCCTCGCACCGTCGCCGACGTGCTCAGCGGAGAGATCACCGGGCGGTTCGAACTCGACGGCAAGGCCTGGCTCTACGACGACAACGACACGGCTGTGGGCAAGGTCTACCTCGACTACGTCGTCGACGTGCAGCCCAATGGCGGCGCCAGTATCGAAACCCCTTCCCAGCAACGAAACACGACGCACGCATAGGGATGGTCGACATGTCACAGCAAGCACCGAGCCTCTTCAGGCCCCTGGCGGAGCACGGCGCGGGCACCCCGGATTTCGAGAAGCTTCGCGAGGTCACCAACGCGATGGTGCCCTTCAGCGTCCACGTCGGCGTCCAGATCACCGAGATCGGTGTGGAGCGCGCCATCGCCGAGATCCCGGTGAAAGACGCCATGAACAACCACATGGGCAGCGTGCACGCGGGCGCGTTGTTCCTGGCGGCTGACATCGCCAACGGCTCGGCGTTCGTGGGCGCGATGGCTCCGCGACTGGCCTCGGTGACCCGGTTCGTGGTCCGCGAATCCCGGTGCACGTTCCTCAAGCCGGCCTTCGGCCGGATCCGCGCCATCGCCACGGTCGACGAGCGCATCGTCTCCGATGTGTTGTCCCGCAACAGCACCGAGAAGTTCGACATCGACACCAAGGCCTTGTGCTACGACGACAACGACGTTCTTGTCGCCAAGTTCTCCTTCGACTGCGTCTGCAACATCACCGCGGACTGACGCGAACCTGTCCGGCACCGCACCAAGGAGCCCCCATGTCCGAAGACAACCCGGCGCCGACCGGATTCCATGCGCTGGAAGCCGTCGAGGTGACCACCCCCGACAACGTCCGGTTCGTCGTGCGCGTCAAGCCGCAAGACGACCCCAGTGCCCCGGTGGTCCTCGTTCTGCCCGCGATGGCGATGAAGGCCAAGTTCTACTACCCGCTGGTCAAGGCGCTGCACGGCGAGGGACTGTCGGTGGCCACAGCCGACCTGCGAGCGCAGGGTGAGAGCACACCTTCGCTGGAGGACAGCGGCAACTTCGGTTACCGCGAGATCGTGGAGACCGACCTGCCCGCGATCACCGAAGCCGTGGCGAAGCGCTTCCCCGAGGCCGCGCTGCACGTGTTCGGCCACAGCCTCGGCGGCCAGACCGCGCTGCTGCACGCCGCCGCCGACCCGGGCCGGATCGCCGGACTGTGCCTGTTCGCCACCGGAAGCGTGTTCTGGCGCGCGTTCCCGCCCGAGCGCCGGTTGAGCGTGCTGGCCGGTGGTCGCTACATCGGGTCGGTGTCGAAGCTGCGCGGCCGCTGGCCGGGCGGGCTCTTCGTGCCCACACCCGTCGCGGGCCGGGTGATGACCGACTGGTGTTACCAGAACCTGACCGGACGCTATCGACTCGGCGGCTCGAAGCGGAACTACGCGCCGCTGCTGCGCGAGCTGACCATGCCGGTGATGGCGATCTCCCTGGACGACGACGAACTGGGGCCGAAGTCCAACGTCGACTACCTGTGCACCCGCATTCCCCGGGCCAAGCTGACCCGCCGGCACTGGGACGCCGAGTCCGGCGTCGTGGAGAACCTGGACCACTTCGGGTGGATCAAGGACAGCCCGGCGGTCGCGGGCAAGGTCGCTGAGCGGATCACTGACGCAGCTTGACCGCACCGAGACCCAGGGGCGCACCGCGAGACAACAGCGGTGCGCCCCTGTGGGTTTGCGGCAATAGGACATCGCAACCGCGCGTTAGCCAGAGCCTCATTGCCCCACCACCGCGGGCGAACCAAGATTGAACGCAGGTCGGCACGACGGCGTGTCCCTCGCAGGGAAGACCGCCGCGTGACGCGACCTCCAACCGGTGTCCGCGTGCGCACCGGATGCCTTCCTTGCGCCTCCACGCCGAGTCCGAAGCGAACCACCCCGGGCAGCCGTGAACGCGAACGACCTTGCTCCCCGCCGCGTTCCCAAGCACGGGTGTCGTGTCCGAAATCGACGGTGAAGGTGATCAGTGGTGCGGGAAAGCAGCGGTGGCGAGGGCCTGAGACTGCCCGACGATCAAGGCCTCGCGCATGTCGTGGACGAAGGAGCCCGGCTCACGCCGGACCGACCGATGTTCAGCAGGCGGGTCGAGGGCGAGTGGCAGGACATCACCTGCCGCGAGGTCGCCGAGGACGTGCGTCGCGTGGGCCGGAGCCTCATCGAGGCCGGAGTGCGCCGCGGCGACCGCGTCGCAGTGCTGGGAAACACCTGTTATGAGTGGGTGCTGGCTGATTTCGCCGTGCTGAGCATCGGCGCGATCACCGTTCCCATCTACCCGACCGCCTCGGAGGAGCAGGTCCGGCACATCATCACCGACTCCGGCGCCACCAGGTGCTTCGCTGAGACCACCGACCAGCGGCAGGAGCTCGTGCGCATCGGCGGCGAAGCCTGGCACGTGTGGGAGTTCGCGGACCTGGCCGACTGGCGCGCGCACGAGGTGTCCGACGCCGTCCTCGCCGAGCGGCGCGCGCAGGTGCGGGCCGACCACCTGGCGACGATCGTCTACACCAGCGGCACCACCGGCATGCCCAAGGGCTGCATGCTGACTCACCGCAACATGTTCGCCGCCTCCGCAGCCAGCGTCGAGCACCTCGGCGAGGCCTGGCGGACCAGTGGGGGAGAGCAGGCCTCGACGCTGCTGGTGCTTCCCCTGTCGCACATCTTCGGCCGGACCATCCTCGGAGCTTGCCTCTACGCCGGAACGCGGACCGCGCTTCTGCCGGGCTTCCCCGCGTTGCTCGGTGCGTTCGGCTCGTTCCGTCCCAGCTTGATGGGGCTGGTTCCCTACGCACTGGAGAAGATCCGCAAGGCCGCCCGCCAGATGGGCGTCGACCCAGCCGCCGAGAACGTCGCCATCGAGGCTGGCCGGGCGCGCTTCGCAGGTGAGCCGATCCCCGCCGAACTCCGCGAGGAGTTCGACAGGCTCGACTCGACGGTGTTCGCGACGCTGCGCGAGGGCCTCGGTGGACGGTGGACGCACGTGATCTCCGGCGGTGCCTCGCTGGACGAGACGACGGCACTGTTCTTCCGCGGGATCGGCGTCAACGTCCTGGGCGCCTACGGGCTGACCGAAGCCGCGACCGCGGTCACGATCAACCCGTTGGAGGACAACCGGATCAACAGCTCGGGCCGCCCCGTCCCCGGTGTCACCGTCGCGCTGTCCGAAGTGGATGAAGTCCTCGTTCGCGGGCTGAACGTGACGCCCGGTTACTGGCCTGGTGCCGCCGAGGGTGACCCGCTGGCGGTCCACGACGCGGCTTCGGACTGGTTCCCCACCGGTGACCTCGGTCGTCTCGACGAGGACGGTTACCTCTACATCACCGGGCGCCGCAAGGAGATCCTGGTGACCAGCAGCGGCAAGAACATCTCGCCGACGCCGCTGGAGGACCGCGTCCGGCTGCACCCGCTGGTGAGCAACTGCATGGTGGTCGGTGACGATCGTCCGTTTGCCAGCGCGCTGATCACGGTGGACCCGGTGGCGGCCGGAAAGTGGGCCGCCGACAGCGGAGTCGACCTGCAGACCCCCGGCTGGGCCGAAGATCCTGGTCTGGTGGCGGAGCTGCGGTCCGCTGTGGACGAGGCGAACGCGCTGGTCTCGCGGGCGGAGTCGATCCGCGAGTTCCGGGTGCTGGAGACCGACTTCACACTCGACGCGGGTCACCTGATCGAACTCAGCGGGTTTCGCCGACCCCATCGATGGGCTCACCGAGGTCTACACAGGAAGTGGGAGTGCATCAGGCCGCGCAGACGCCCTCTCAGGCCTGGACCGGCGAGGTTGGGCGAGTGCGGATCGCCCTCGCGGTCGCTGCACTCGTGGTGGCGCCGGTGCAGCGCGACCCAGGACACCATGCCGCCCTGACCCGCCATTGACCCGGCCACGGCGAGAAGGTTCGCGATCCACGGCTTGGCCTTGAAGGAGCGGTGGGTGAACAGCCGGTGGTAACCCACGCTGATGCCGAGGCCGGTGACGATCCACATGGCCAGCAGCAGCACCAGTTCCGGCGCCCCGAACGGATGCACGGCGAGGAAGGCGAATGCGGCAACGGTGCCGAAGATGGGCAGAACGTCGAACAGGAGGAAGTGGCGGCGCTGGAGCCGGTGCACGTAGGCGTTGCTGATCGTCTTCCTGCGCGGTTCCTGGCGGGAGATACCGGTGTCGTCTTCAGTGGACTCAACGTCGTTTTCGGCCATCTCAACCTCGAAGGTAGCGGCGAGCACGCTTTCGCTCAAAAGCTAAGCGACCGCGGCCGATTTGTCCCAAGCCGGTAGGCAATGTCAATCGCACGATTGCGCAACCGACTGGTGCGTCAGGATCTCGCGGGCTTGGTGACGGGCATGATGGTGGCCAGAACGGTGGCGACGTGCTTCTCCTTCTCGCCGGTGATGGCGAACACGTCACCGGCGGCGATCACCAGACGCGAGGAGGCCTTGACGACGCGCCCGCGCCCGACCAGCTTCTCACCGACGGCCGGTGCGAGCAGGTGGAGCTTGTACTCCGTGGTGACGACGTCGCCGACGATCGACGCTGCCGCCCAGGTGCACGCGTTGTCCGCGACGCACCCGACGATCGCCCCGTGCGCGAACCCGTGGTGCTGGGTCAGGTCCTTGCGGATCGGCACCTCCAGCTCAGCGACGCCGTCGGAACACACGGTGATCTCGGTGCCGAGAAAGGCGGTGAACGGAGAATTCGGGATGATCTGATCCCGCATCATATCCAGAGTAGCGACCTGCCGGTCATTCATCGGCTTCACGGAATTCTCCTTCACTGAGCAGCAGCGCCGCTGCAGATTAGCACTGCGATCTACACAGCGGAGGTCCGAAAATCTGGATGAACTCGCGATTGGAAATACCGATCGCACGAACATTCGCTCCTATTGCGAAAATGCGAAAGGTGACCGACACCCTGTTCACTTCGGCATTGCGCTAACGAGGTTCGTGTGCTCGCTCGTGTTGGAATTAGTCGAAGTCGAGGCCGCGGCGACCGGTCTCGTCTCGTTGTGCTGGGCGTAGGCGAAGCGGCCGATCTAGTCACGTTCGTAGTGTCCATGGTGTCGTCGCAGAGATGAGGGGCCAGCCGCCGGCGCTCGGCCCAGCCGGAGAACCTGCGAGGTGGGGCCGACGTAGGCGACGGGGAGCTGTGTGCGTGGTGCGGATTCGGCAGTGGGCTGCTGTTGGTGGGGGAATGGTGTTGGCCGGGCTGCTCTGTTCGGGTGTAGGTGGAATGGTTCGCTGTCATGGGTGAGGACTTTGTGGGTCTCGGTTTCGAGGCGGGAAAGGAGTCGAGATGAGTGGGTTGACTGGTTCGGGTTTTGTGGATGCTGTGGCGGGACGTCGTCGTGGTTCGCCGCGGTCTGGTGCGAGGCCGGTGGGTGGTGTGCGGTTTGCGTTTTATGGGCGGATGTCGACCAGTGAGCTTCAGGATCGGGGGACGTCGCGTGCGTGGAGAGCGCCCGCTGACGATGTCGCGACCGAGCTCCTTGGCCGGACCACCTCCACGTGCGTGGAGAGCGCCCTTTGCGACCTGCAGTTTTAGGTGGCGGGTTCTCCGTTTTCGGCGCGGGGTGACAGCAAGGCTGGTTGCATGTGTTTGGTCTGCCCCGCCAACTGGGATGACCAGTCGATGTCGCTGGGCGCCCCGTCGCCGCACTGACCAGCGCAAACCCGCCGCCTGGTTGGCGGGATCAGGGGAAGATCCGGCCAGGATTGAACGCTGACGCTGTATTCCCAGGTCAGTGAGGCGCAAATACGAGTCGTTGGGTTGGACTCACCGCGCCCGGCGGTCGACGGCATCCGGCGCGAGAGGACAGGACGGACTCGTCGGGGTGCGAGGCGCGGGCCACTGGTTCGCGCACGCTCGAACGCGACAACGGACACCGGCGGGGACCTCGGCCAGCGTGCCGAACATGACGGTCTCGTCCAGCACCACAGGGTTGCCGGAGTATCCGGGAAATTTCGGGCGCATTTACCTGACCAGCGGTAATGGAAGTCGATCCGGTGTGCTGGACGCCCTACTGACCCGGCAGGTCGTCCTCGTCGGCCGTCGCGGCACGCCCGCCGATCAGGCGTTGGCGGAGGTCGAGTTCCTCCGGGGTGAGTGGCTCAGCACCGCAGCCCATCGGGGGAGTCCGTCGACGTGGTCGACCAGGTTCGACGGCTGGTCGACCACGCGCTCACCGCGACGGCGACCGCTGTGTCAGGAGGAGACGGTGACTCCGCCATCGGAGCGATCGGTGGACAGGCTGAGGTCCTTCCAGGTGTCGATGTCGTTCTGGACACGCTGGCGTCCGGCCGTGACCAGGCGCAGGGCGTCCGAGCCGAGCAGCAGGTGCACGGGTGGCGTGTCGGCGTCGAGCACGGTGAGGATGGCCTGGCCGGCGCGGTCGGGATCGCCGATCCCCTGGCCGGCCAGGGCCTGGCGGCGGGCGCGGATCGGATCGAACAGCTCGTCGTAGTCGGGGATGCCGCGTGGCGCGCGGGCCAGCGACCGGCCCGCCCAGTCGGTCGCGAACGCGCCGGGGGCCACCGCGGTCACCCGCACCCCGAACTGCGCGACCTCTTGTGCGAGTCCCTCGGTGATGCCCTCCATCGCGTGCTTGCTGCCCTCGTAGAACGACAGGCCGGGGAACGTGGTCATCCCGCCCATCGAGGTGATCACGAAGATGTGACCGCCCCGCCGTTCGCGCATACCGGGCAGCACCGCCTTCATGGTCGCCACCGTGCCGAACACGTTGACCTCGAACTGGCGGCGCAGATCGGCCATCGGGGACTCCTCGAAGGTGCCCTCGACGCCGTAGCCGGCGTTGGCCACGAGCACCTCGATCGGCCCCAACGCGGCTTCGGCGGCGCGCACGGTCGGCTCGATCCGGTCCTCGTCGGTCAGGTCGAGGATGAAGGCCCGGGCCCGTTCGGCGTCCAGGGACTGGAAGGCGGCCGCGTGCTGGTCGGTGCGCACCGTGCCAGCCACCCGGTGCCCGGCCGCCAGCGCCCGCCGGGCGATCGCCAGTCCGAGCCCGGTGCTGACGCCGGTGACCAGGAACGTCTTGCTCATCAGGGATTTCCTTTCAGTGACGGCCCTCAGGCCGTGATCGAGCGCCGCCGGGCGCGTGTGCGCACGGCGATATCGACTCCGCGTGCGCGGCGCACTCGTGTCTGGGTGATGGGGGGTGGCCGGATGCCCGCTGGGGCCGGTCAGGAGTCGGCGTCAGCGCTCCGGGGTGCCGCGGCCGTGGGCTCGCTTCCCCAGCTGGCGAGCAGCCGTAGGCGCTCCTCACTGGGGGAGCCGGTCGGGGCGGAGTAGACCAGCATCGACAGGCTCGGGTCGGCGACCGGGGTGAAGATCTCGAATTGCAGCTCGAGGTCACCGACGATGTGGTTGTGGATCCGTTTCCTGCCGGTGCTGCGTTCGTGGACGCGGTGCTCGGACCACCACGCCGGGAACTCCGGTGACCGCACCATCAGCTCGCCGATCAGGTTGGCGATGCGCTGGTTGCGGGGCTGGTCCGCGGCGGCCAGCCGCAGCACGTGGACGTAGTCACGGGCCACGCGCTCCCAGTCGCACCAGACCAGGCGCGCGCGGGGGTCCAGCAGCGTCCAGCGGACCATGTTGCGTTCCCGGCGGGGCAGTGTGGCGATATCGGGGAACACCAGTGCCCACAGCGCGTTCCCGGCGACGATCTCGAGATTGCCGTCGCGGACGTAGGCAGGGCACAAGTCCATCGACTCCAGCACCTGTCGCATCGCCGGCCGCAGTCGCGCCGAGTGTTCGCCGCGATCCCGCATCCCGGATGCGGTGCCGGCGAGGGTGAACAGGTGCCGTCGCTCGACGTCGTCCAGCCGTAGGGCGTCGGACAGGGCAAGCAGCACCTGCTCGGAGGGCTGTCCGGCGCGGCCTTGTTCAAGCCGGGTGTAGTACTCGGCGCTCACCCCGGCCAACCGGGCGACCTCGCCGCGCCGCAGGCCGGCGACGCGGCGACCGACACCGAGCTCGACCGGGAGCCCGATCTCTTCCGGTGTGAGTCCGGCGCGGCGGGCGCGGAGGAAGTCGCCCAGTTCCTTGTTGGCCATGCCTCAAGTCTGAGCTCACTGTGATCACCCGCCAATGGGGTAGGTGGCCCTGCGAGGACCACCCAGGCAGATCCGCAGGTCGGGAGCTTGGCGGCGGCGGCCAAGCTTGGCGATCTCGGAACTCGTGAAGGACTGTGTCGCCTGCTAGACCCACTCCTCCTAGAGCGCTGACCGTCCGCGCCGTCGGCCTCGGCGACATCGCGCAACGCGACCAGTACCCCGGCCACCACGCTGGCGGCCTTGCGGAACCGCGGCAGCGTCCGCAGCTTCTCCGCCACCGACAACCGCTCCGCCCGCGCCAGCAGCTTGGTCGCCATCACCGCGTCGAACAGCAGCAACGCGTCATCGACCGCCGCGCTCTCCAGGTGCCGCACGGTGGCCACCATCGTGGCCGCCCGTCGCTCCGAGGTCAGCCCCCGGATCGTCGGGGCCTTGGCGGTCATGCCGTAGCGGCCAGCTCGGCTTGCTTGGGATCCGGGACAGGTCGACCTCGCCGGCCTTGAAGGCGAACACCTCCTCGGCCCGGTCCACGGCCAGTTTCAGGCCCTGGCCGCTGACCGAGGTCACCGTTCGGCGCAGCCGTTCCAGTTCCGAGACGTGCCCACCCTCGGGCACCTCCAACAGCCCGACCAGCGTGGCCACCAACTCCGGTGTCGGGGCGGGCGATCAGGCCGTGGATGCGCTCGTACTCCCCGGTCCGGACCTCGGTCACCAGCCTGGACAGCACCGAGATGCCCGGCAGCAGCACCCGCTCGCGCAGCATCCACACCACCGCCCGGTCGAACAGCGTCCGCCGCGACTCCAGCGAGTTCCACACCCGCGAGGCCACATACGACCGCAGGTTCAGCTCGCCGTCGGTGAACTCCTTGTAGCGCAACAGTTTCCGGATCTCGCGGGCGTGTTCGTGCTACCAGGCGAGGCTTCTCTGCCCTGTCGAGAGCTGTTGATATTGCGCTCCGGACGCTGGCCAACATGAGCGTCGATGCCGAGCACAGACGTTGCCGGGCATACTGGGCTCGCCGGGTCCGACTGGGACCCCAAGGCGCGAGGATGCAGCCCATGGCTGACCTCTGCTGGTGACCGGACGGCGGTTGGCAAGGATCGCTGCTGGGATTTCTCTCGGAGGTCTTGCACTTGCCAACCAATGGATCTTCGCCCTGATCGTCCTGCTGTTACTCACTGCGACCTGCGGGGTCGTACTTCCTGCGATCTGGTCTGCAAAGCCGTCGCGTCGTCGTGACGCGCGCGCAGTCCTGGAAGTGCTGTGGACGGAACGGCCGTCAGGAGACCAACGGCCGTGACCCCAGCAGCGAACCCCACCAGCCCCGAGCTCCCCGAGGCTCCGAGCTTCGTGCCAGTTCCGTGGAACCAACTGCTGCCTGCACCGCCCTCGAACACGTAGGACTTGCCGTAGACATCGCCGTTCCGCTGATCAAGACCGGCGGACAACAATGCTGCGAATTCAACGCTGACATTCCCGGAAGCGGCTGGTTCATCGCCACGGGCTGGCTCACCCGGTTCCTCGGTTGGGCTTTTGCCACCTTGTTCGTCGCTGGATTTACAGGACTTGTCCGTAAACTGGTGCGGTGAACCGCTATCTGCTCGACAACCGTCGCCCGGAGGCTGGCGAACGGTTCGCGGCGCTCGCCGAGATGTTCGACCCGTGGACCTTTCGTCACCTCGACGACCTGGGGCTCGGTGAAGGATGGCGGTGCTGGGAGGTCGGTGCCGGCGGCGTCTCGGTGCCGCGCGGCCTGGCGGAGCGCGTGGGGACCAGCGGCCGGGTGCTGGCCACAGACATCGACGTGTCGTGGGCCGAGCCCGCGGCCGGCGGCGCGCTCGAGGTACGCCGGCACGACGTGATCCGCGACCCACCGCCGGCGGAGACGTTCGACCTGGTCCACGCCCGGCTGGTCCTGGTCCACCTGAAGGATCGCGCGGCCGCGATGCGAGTCATGATCGATGCGCTCCGGCCGGGCGGATGGCTGGTGATCGAGGACGGGGACCCAGCCCTGCAGCCACTCGCCTGCCCGGACGAATGCGGCCCCGACGAAGCGCTGGCGAACCGGCTGCGCACCCGGATCCGAACGCTGATGGCCGAGCACGGGGCGGACCTCGCATACGGCCGCACGCTGCCCCGGCTGCTGCGTGAGTCAGACCTGACGGACGTTGGCGCCGAGGCCTACTTCCCCATCGCGTCACGCGCGTGCGCGGTCCTGGAGGCGGCCACGGTCCAGCACGTCCGCGACCAGCTCCTGGCCGCGGAACTGGCGACGCCAGAGGAGATCGAGACGCATCTCGCGAACCTCGCGCACGGCGACCTGGACCTCATGCTCGCACCGATGATCACCGCATGGGGCCGCAAGCCGGCCTGATACTCCAGACAACCGGCCGCTCGGTACTGGTACAGATGCGAATCCAACTGTCGCCAATTCCGGCGGACAGGTCTACCAGGGAGTCCAGTCCAACCACTGCGCACGCCGTCGAGGTCTACAACGCGCTGTCGGCTTGGGAAGACCGCGGCAACAGCTGGCATCTCTGCGATCTGCTGCTGAGCCGGGGACACCGGTTGGGCAGCTACGCGGCCGATGACGCCCATATCCAGCCCCAGGACCCGCCAGGCCGCGCAGCGTGGGTGCAGGTACGCGATTTGGTGGATGGAGTCGCGCCTACACACCGAGCCGAGTCCAACCCGGTGTTGGGCGGATAGGTCGATCCCGGCCCGTCGGTACATCTCGTCGTGACGCTCGTAGTCCTCAATGGACCACCCTTGAAGAACTGGAATCCAAGGCACAGCGGGGAATTCGCGGGCTAGATGCCGGTAGGAGTCGAGGGTCCATCCTTGGTGGTCGGTGACGGTCGCGCTGGAGCGGGCGAGCACCTGCGGTTCGCACATCCATTCACTGCCCGACAAGCGGTAAGCCGCGCCTGCTTGGCGTAGCACACCCCGGTGATAGGCGTCGTCGAGGAAGGCCAGCACTGCCCAGGGCAACTGTCCAGTCAGTGGAAGCCAGATGCGTGCGAGGACTATCCACTGTCCCCACGCAGTCACACTGAGTACGCTGCCGAACGCAACCCCAAGGCTGGCAACAACCCCGCCCACGACCATGCTTAGAGCGTGTCTCGTTTGGATCTTGGTGGGGTTTGCGGGCATGATCTTGGTTCGTGGTTGATGAGTTGTCGCGACGGTTGGTGCCCGATGA
>NZ_JBFAKG010000102.1:26673-32718 GCF_040655595.1 Saccharopolyspora sp. NPDC050389 | reverse complement strand
GAAGTCCTCAAGACGGTCACGAACGGCATCCAACTCTGCGGGGATCACCCGTAGATCATCCCACAGAAGATCAACAACTAACAAAGCCCTACTAGGTCAACCCCCGCAAACAACCACCACCCCAACCCTTCGCTCGCCTTCGCTCGCCTTCGCTCGCCTTCGCTCGCCTTCGCTCGCCTTCGCTCGCCTTCGCTCGCCTCTCAACATCACACTCCCGGGCGAATTGCCCAATCTGTTGAAAACGATTATCATCACCGATCGTCGCGTAAGTGTTCGAAGGGAGTCGGAGTGGGCCACCTGCTGTTGGTGGAAAGCTGGGTCGGTGCGATGAGCACATTGCTGCCGAGGAGCATCAGGGAGGGCGGCCACCGGTTCAGCTTCGTGACCCGCGACCTCCAGCACTACCTGCGCGCCAGATCCGCATCCGGGCTGCATCCGTTGCTGGGAGCGGACAATCTGCTCACCGTCGAGACCAACGACGTGCCGCGCCTGCTGAACCACTTGGAGCGCCTGCAACCGGTCCTGGGGTTCGACGGGGTGCTGACCTCCTGCGACTACTACCTGGCAGCCGCCGCGAAAGCCGCCGAACGGCTGGGCCTCCCGTGCGCACCACCGGACGCCGTCGAGCGAGCGTGCTCGAAGGACCTCACCCGCAAGGCGCTGCGCGAAGCCGGCGTCCCGGGCCCGGCGTTCGCCCTCGCGGAGACGGCCTCCGGCCTCGAAGAAGCCGCAGAAGCGCTGGGATATCCCCTGGTCATCAAGCCGGTCGACCTGTGCGCGGGCATGTTCGTGCGCAGGGTCGACGGGCCGGGCCAGCTGCGCGAGGCGCACAACGAGCTCCTGGCGTTCCCGGTGAACGCGCGCGGTCAGCGGCGCAATCCCGTTGTGCTGCTGGAAGAGCTGCTCACGGGCCCCGAGGTGAGCGTGGAGACGGTGACGTTCCAGGGCGAGACCACGGTCGTCGGCGTGACCGACAAGAGCGTCGCCGGGCAGCCGTGGTTCGTCGAGTCCGGGCACATGTTCCCGGCGGCTCTGGACGCCGCGACTGCGGAGGCCGTGGCGGAAACCGCCGTCGCCGCCGTCGAAGCGCTCGGACTGGACAACATCGTCGGGCACACCGAGGTCAAGCTCACGCCGCGAGGCCCCCGCGTGGTGGAGGTGAACCCGCGTCCGGCGGGCAATCAGATCACCGAGCTCATCCGGCGGGTGACCGGCATCGACCTGGCCGCGGTCTACGCCCAGATCGCACTGGGGGAGAAGCCCGATCTGCACCGCGTCGACACCGGCGCGGAGAGCGCGGCGATCTCGTTCCTGCTCCCGCCCCGGCAAGGCACGATCGCCGAGATCGGCGGGGTTGCGGAGTTGGCGGCCGATCCGACGGTGGTCGACTGGGTCGTCAAGGATGCCGGGCATCGGGCGGGTGCCCCTACCAGCAACAACAACTACCTCGGGCACGTGATGGTCACCAGCGGCCGTCGCGGGGCGGCGCGCGCCCATGCCGAGGCGCTCGTCGCCGGGCTCGACGTGCGCTCCGTCGCGGAGGCGGGCGAGTGACGCCGCATTCGGTGGAGGACCTGACCGAGCAGGTCCTGAGTGGGCGTTTCGGCGCGGACGAAGCGCAGGTCAGCGTCGGATTCCTGACCCAGCAGGGCGTGCGGCACGCGGATCGGGCGCGGTCGTACCGGAACCACGTGCTGAGCCTGCGGGTCGAGGACGCGGTGGGATCCTGCGCGGTGGAACCGGGGGAGATCTCCGAGGAGGTCGTCCTCGGCTGCGTCGGCGAGCCCGTCCGTGACCTGCTGCGGAGCCCGCTGCCGGCGGTGCGCATCGCGGCGCTGGACGCCTACCTGCAGTGGCTGCGCCCGCATCACGACCATGCCGAGGAGGTCGTCATCGGTCGGGGCAGCTCGCTGCGGAAGTCGTTGCACCGAGCCGAATCCGTGGTGGAACTGCTGCCTCCGAGCCGGCGGGTGCTGGTCATCGGCGTCGTCAACTCGCTGCTGCACCACCTCCGCGAGCGCGGAACCGGCTACGTGGCGTGCGACCTCAAGGGCGGCGAAACCGAGTGGGGCGAGCCGGTCGTCACCGATGCCGTCGCGGCGCTCGACGGCTGCGATGCCGTGCTGGCGTCCGGCATGGTCGTCGGCAACGGCACGTTCCAGCCGCTGCTCGACCACGCCAGGGCCACCGGCAAGCCGCTGGTCATGTTCGCCCAGTCCGCGAGCGGCATCCTGCCGTGCTTCCTGGGCGGCGGAGTCACCGCCGTCTCGGCGGAGCCGTATCCGTTCTTCTGGCTCGACGGCGGCCCCAGCACCGTCTACCGCTACCGCACGGAGGTGCGCTGATGTGGGGCAATCCGGATCTGCTCGGCCTGCTCCGCGACACCCCGCTGGCGCGGGTGAGCGCGGCGCTGCCGCATCCGCAGCCGGGCTTCTGGGCGAAGCTGGAATGCCTGAGCGCGGGCGGGATGAAGGCCCGCGCGGCCGTCTCGATGCTGACCGGGGCCCGGCGCCGCGGCGAGCTGCATCCGGGCGCGGCGGTGGTCGAGTCGACCAGCGGGACGCTCGGCGTCGGCCTGGCCTTCGCCGGGCAGGCGCTGGGCCATCCGGTGGTCCTGGTCGTGGACAACGAGCTCGAACCGGCCATGCGGGCGCTGCTCCGGGCGCACGGCGCGTGCCTCGAGGTGGTCGACCGGCCGCATCCGGCCGGCGGTTGGCAGCAGGCCCGGCTGGACCGGGTGCAGCAGATCCGCCGCGAGCGGCCGGATGCGTTCTGGCCCGATCAGTACAACAACCCCGACAACCCGGCGGGCTACGAGGCGCTGGGGGAGGAGATCGCCCGGCAGATCGACCAGGTGGACGTGCTGGTGTGCAGCGTCGGCACCGGCGGGCACAGCGCCGGCACCATCCGCGCGATCCGGCGCAGGTGGCCGCAGGCGCGGTTGATCGGCGTGGACACCGTCGGCTCGACGATCTTCGGGCAGCCCGCCCGGCCTCGCGTGATGCGCGGGCTGGGCAGCAGCATCCACCCGCGCAACGTCGCATATGGACAGTTCGACGAGGTGCACTGGGTGGGGCCCGGCGAGGCGGTGCAGGCCTGCCGCACGCTGGCCCGGCAGGCGTTCATCACCGGCGGTTGGAGCACCGGGGCGGTGGCGCTGGTGTCGGCGTGGGCGGCGCGGGTCGAGCCGAGCGCGCACGTGGTGACGGTGTTCCCGGACGGGCCGCACCGCTACCTGGGCACGATCTTCGACGACGACTACTGCCGCGCGCGTGGCCTGCTGGCCGGGCCGACGGCGACCCGGCCGGTGGAGATCGCGCACCCCGCGGTGGAGGCGACGGGGTGGACGAGGTGCCGGCTGGTGTCGGATCCGCTGCTGGCGTTGGAGGTTCCGGCATGAGGCTGAGCTGGGCGGTGCGGGGCCTCGCGCTGCGCGAACCGTTCCGCATCTCGCGATCGGTGATGTCCGAGCGGGATGCGGTCGTGGTGGAGATCGAGCACGACGGCGTCGTCGGCCGCGGCGAAGTCGTCACCAGTACGTACTACGGCTTGACGGTCGAGCGCATCGAGGCGGAGCTGGCGGCCGCCCGCGAGGTGCTGGTGAGCGTGACCGATCCTGGCCGGGTTCCCGCGTTCAACGCTTCGCCTGGCGTGTCGGCAGCATTGGATTCGGCCGTGCATGACCTGGTCGCGACGCTGCGCGGTGTGCCGGTCTTCGAGTCGCTGGGCACGGCGCACTGGCAGCCCGTGCCGACGGCTTACACGATCGGCATCATGCCGACGGAGCGCGCCGTGCGGACCGCGCGCGAGCTCACCGGCCGGGGCTTCACGGTGCTCAAGGTGAAGCTCGGGGCCGGGGAGGAGCGGCAGGAACTCGCGCGCCTGGCGGCGATTCGCGAGGCTGCGCCGGGCGCTCGCCTGCTGCTGGACCCGAACGGGGCGTGGGCGCCGGAGCAGGCGGTCCGGCTGCTCAAGGCCGTCGCGGAGTACGAGATCGACGCGGTCGAGCAGCCGATCAAGCCGGGCACGCCGGATCTGCTCGCCGAGGTGGCCGCCCGGTCGCCGATCCCGGTCATCGCCGACGAGGACGCCGCCACCGCGGCCGACGTGCGCGTCCTGGGCTCGCGGGTGCACGGCGTCAACGTGAAACTGCCGAAGTGCGGCGGAATCCGGGCCGCTCGGGAGATCATCGGCATCGCCCGGGACAACGGCGTGGACGTCATGCTGGGCTGCTTGGTGTCGAGTTCGCTCGGCATCGCCCCGGCCGTGCACCTCACCGGCTTCGCCCGCTGGGTCGATCTGGACGGCCACCTGCTGCTGGCGCACGACCCGTGGACCGGGATCGGCGGCGATGACGGGGTGCTGCGGATCGCCGGCGACCGCGGATTGGGGGTGCGCCCGGTGGTGCCGTTATGAAGACGTGGCGGCTGATCCGCGGCTTCCCACTGGCCGTGCAGGTGCTGCTGGTCAACCAGCTCGGCGTCAACGCCGGGTTCTACCTGCTGATCCCGTACCTGGCGGGATACCTCGCCCACGACCTGGGCCTGTCGGCGATGCTGGTCGGGATCGTCCTCGGCGTGCGCAACCTCAGCCAGCAGGGCCTGTTCCTGCTGGGCGGTTCGGCGGCGGACCGGCTGGGCGCGCGGGGCGTCATCGTCGCCGGATGCGCGTTGCGCGCGGTGGGCTTCGGCCTGTTCGCCATCGGCACGTCGTTTTCGGTGCTGCTGCTGGCATCCGTGCTCAGCGGGCTGGCCGGGGCACTCTTCAACCCGGCCGTGCGCGCCTACCTCTCGCGGGAGGCGGGCGACCGGGGCGCCGAGGCCTTCTCGCTGTTCAACATCTTCGCCAACGCCGGGGCACTGTTGGGCCCGTTGCTGGGAAGCGTGCTGATGGTGGTCGGCTTCCGGCTGTCCGCGGTGGTCGCCGCAGTGGTCTTCGCGCTGCTGACCGTCGCACAGGTCGCGGTTCTGCCGATCCGCCGCGTCGAGCGCCCCGCCACGTCGGTGCTGGCGGATTGGCGTGGCGTCCTCACCGATCGCCGGTTCCTGGCCTTCACCGGGGCGCTCACCGGCATGTTCGCGCTGCAGAACCAGCTCTACCTGGTGCTGCCTATGCAGGCCGAGCGGCTCACCGGATCCGCGGGCGCGGTGGCGGTGATCTTCCTGGTCTCCACGGCGGCGACGCTGGCGTTGCAGGTGCGGATCACCGAACTGGCCCAGCGCCGGTGGAGCCGCGGCCAGGCCATCGCGATCGGGCTCGGGCTGATGGGTGCGGGCTTCGTCGCCACCGCGATCGCCGCGGCCGCAGTCCCGGCGACGCCCGCGGCAGGTGCGGGGGAGACCTTCGCCCGGCTAGCGCCGGTGCTGATCACGGCGTTGTTCCTGGCGCTCGGCGTGATGGTTGCGCAGCCGTTCGTCTACGAGCTGATCCCGTCGTTCGGCGGGCGGGAGCTCTCCGGCACCTACTTCGGCGTCTTCTACCTGCTTTCCGGTGTTGCGGCGGCCGCGGGCAACGCGCTGATCGGCTGGCTGACCGACCTCTCCGGCGATGAATGGTCGTGGCTGCCATCGGCGCTGTGCGTCCTCATCGGAGGGTGTTCGGCGCTCGCGGTGCTGGTGCTGGATCGCCGCGGCGGCATCGGACCAGACCAGAGAACGGGAGATTCGCATTGCGCCCCAACATCGTCAGCGCCAACTTCCTGACCGACAACCCGGCCATCTACGAGCAGCGGTTCCCGGATCCCGAGGACCTCGCGGCCCGGTTCGTCGATGACCTGGTGCACCGTTTCGGAGCGGGGCGGCGGCTGCTGGACGTGGGCTGCGGCACCGGCCGCGACGCCCGCTACTGGACCGCGCGCGGCTACCGCGTCACGGGCCTGGACTGCTCGCCGCAGATGGTGGAGTACGCGCAGGAGCACTGCCCGGAGGCGAACTTCGTGGTCGCCGACATGCGGTCGTTGGGTCCCCTGTGTGACGTTGGTGGGGAAGTAATCACAAAAGAACTCCCGACGCCGCTGGGGCGTCACAACCGCCCGTCAACACCGGT
>NZ_JBFAKG010000102.1:0-26663 GCF_040655595.1 Saccharopolyspora sp. NPDC050389 | reverse complement strand
GGAATGGTCATTCATGATGTCGGCGATCCCGCAACGAGGAGGCGGCGGCGATTTCCGCAGGGGATGGGCTGCTATAGCGGCCCAAAGGACTCACGGCCCCGGTTCGACGTCATCACCTGCCTGGACAGCGCTTTCCTGTACTGCCACACCAACGACGACATCGACGCCTTCCTGCGGCGCTGCCACGAGCACCTGCGGCCGGGCGGTCTGCTGATCGCCGAGATGCGCAACGGCGCGTTCTTCCTGGGCAACACTGAACTTCTCGACGGAGTCCGGGAGCAGGCGGTCGTCTGGGACGGGGTGGAGTACCGGTCGCGCACGCGGCTGTGGATCGACCACGCGGAGCAGCTCCTGCGCCGGGAACGCCGTTGGGACTGGCCGGGGCGCGCCGAGCCGCTGATCCAGCGCTCGGCCTGGCGGCTGCTGTTCCCCCAGGAATTGCGGTATTTCGCGGCGCGGCATGGGTTTTCGGTCGTCGCGCTGTTCGACGAGCCGGGCCCGCGTGCCGAGACGCCGTGGCAGCGCGATGCGGCGTTGTCCACCCGGCTCAGCGGCGACCGGCTGCACGTGGTGCTGCGCCGCAACGAGTGAGGCGCGCCTCGCGACAGCCTCTTGGCGGACTTGATGAAAACAATTATCGTTATCGAAAATCTTGGTTCGGGACGTCTTCGAATGGAGAAAACCCCAGCATGCAACACGAATCCAGGCTTGTTCGCGGACTCAGCCGGCGCGGCTTCCTGGGCCTGACGGCGGCGGGCGCCGCCGCGGCGCTGTCCGGCTGCGCCGGTGGAACCACCGCCACCGCGGTCGGCCCGCCCCGCCCCGGCGGGCGGTTACGCGCGGCGTTCTCCGGCGGCGGCGCCGCCGAGGTGCTCGACCCGCACGAAACCGACCTCTACATCGAGATCGCCCGCGCCAAGGCGCTGTTCGACAAGCTCGCCGACTACGGCTCGGACATGTCCCCGCAGCCCCGGCTGGCGGAGCGCTGGGAGCCCAGCCAGGACCTGCTCACCTGGCGAATCACCTTGCGGCAGGCGGCCTTCCACGACGGCCGGCCCGTGCGCCCGGCCGACGTGCTGGCCAGCTTCGCGCGGATCGTGGAGCCGGGCAGCAGCCGCCGGGCCAAGGCCAGCCTGTCGGTGATCGACCTGCCCGGCAGCCGCGAGCTCGACGACCGCACCGTCGAGTTCCGCCTCAAGCGGCCCTACGCGGAATTCCCCAACGCGCTCGCCACGCTGGGCGCCTACATCGTCCCGGAGGGCGCGACCGGCTTCGACCGGCCGGTGGGCTCCGGCCCGTTCCGCTTCGTCTCCTTCCAGCCCGGCCGCAACTTCGTCGCGGCCCGCAACCCCGACTACTGGGACGGCGCGCCGCACCTGGAAGAGCTGGAGATCGTCGTGACCAACGACGAGGCGGCGCGGGTCAACGCGCTGCTGGGCGCGCAGATCGAGTACGCCCACGACCTGACGCCGACCAGCGCCCGCACGCACGAGAACACCGGCCGGGTGCAGGTGCACCGGCTGCCGCTGAGCAACTTCCACGGGCTGGTCATGAAGACCGACCGGCCGCCGTTCGACCGGCCCGAACTGCGCCGGGCGATGTTCCACCTGGTGAACCGGGACGAGCTGGTCAGGTCGGTGTTGCAGGGCTCGGGGCAGCTCTGCAACGACCTCTACGGCAAGGGCTACCGGTACTACGCCGACGCGCTGCCGCAGCGCACCCAGGACCTCGACCGGGCTCGCGCCCTGATCAAGCAGGCCGGCGCGGAGGGCCTCACGATCGACTTCGACACCTCCGACGCCTCGACCGGGCTGAAGGAGGCGGCGCTGGCCATCGGCGACCAGGCCAGGCAGGCCGGGCTGAACCTCAACGTCCGGCTGGGCAACAAGGACACCTACTGGTCCGACATCGCCAAGAACGGCGTGCTGGCCAGTTACCGGTCCGGCGCGATGCCGCTCGAATCGCACATCTCGCAGCGCCTGCTGACGACCTCGACGACCAACAACACCAGGTGGCAGCGCCAGGAGTTCGACGCGCTGTACCACGAGGCGCAGTCCACATCGGACGATGCCCGCCGCGAGCAGCTGTACTTCCAGATGCAGGACCGGCTGCACAGCGAGGGCGGCTTCCTGTGGTGGGGCGTGTCGGACTGGATCGTCGCGTCGGCGCCGAACGTGGGCGGCATCGACGACCGCGCCCCGGCCAACACGCTGGACTGGGCCCGCTACGACAAGGTGTGGCTGGCGTGACCCGTTACGTCCTACGGCGGTTGCTGCTGGGCGTGGTGCAGGTGGTCCTGGTGATGACGGCGGTGTTCTTCCTTACCGAGGCCCTGCCGGGCGACGCGGCCGTGACCATCGCCGGGGACAATCCGGACCCGGCGATCATCGCGCTGCTGCGCGAGCAGCTCGGCCTCGACGAGCCCGCGTGGCAACGCCTCGGCAGGTGGCTGCTCGGCGCGCTGCACGGCGATTTCGGCCAGTCGCTGGTCGGGCCGCGAGCCGTCGTCGACATCATCGGCTCTGCGCTGGGCCCGACGCTGCTGCTGGCCGGGCTGACCCTCGTGCTGCTCGTGCCGCTGTCGGTGGCGCTGGGCATGCTCGCCGCGCACCGCGAAGGCAGCCGGATCGACCGGCTCGTCACCAGCGGCACGCTCGGCCTGTACTCGGCGCCGGAGTTCGCGATGGGCGTGCTGGTGGTGACCGTGTTCGCGGTGCAACTGGGCTGGTTCCCGCCGACCGCGGTCGGATCCGGCTCGCTGCTGGGCGATCCGGCGGTGCTGGTCCTGCCGGTCTTCGTGCTGCTGCTGCGCCCGATCTGCTCGCTGAGCAGGCTGGTGCGGGCGGGCATGATCGACGCCCAGCGGGCCGACTACGTCCGCCACGTCCGCAGGCTCGGGCTCTCGTCGGCCCGCGCCCGCTTCGCGCACGCGCTGCCCAACGCCGTCGCGCCGGCGGTGCAGCAGCTGGCCCGGACCGCGGACTGGCTGATCGGCGGCGTGATCGTGATCGAGGCGATCTTCGTCTTCCCAGGCCTGGGCACCACCCTGGTCGAGGCGGTCTCGGCGCGGGATCTGCCGGTGATCCAGGGCCTGGCGGTGGTGCTCGCCGGCACCACGGTGCTGGTCAACCTCGCGGCCGACATCGCGGCGCGTGGCCTGGCGCCGGCCTCGGAGGTGGGCCGGTGAGCAAGTACGCGTTGCCCGCCGTGCTGGTGGGTGTGCCGGTCCTGCTGGCGCTGTTCGGGCCGTTGTTCGCCGCCGGCGACACGGCCAAGGACGTGGCCTTCGCGCTCGGTGGTGGCCACTGGTTCGGGACCGACTTCGTCGGCCGGGACGTGTGGAACGAGGTGCTGCTGGGCGGCCGTTCGCTGGTGCTGACCGCCGCGACCGCGACGGCCTGCACCTATCTGCTGGCGGTTCCGCTGGGCCTGACGGCGGGCATGACGAAGAGCCGCCTGCTCGACGAGGCGCTGATGCGCCCGCTGGATCTGGTGCTGGCGATCCCGTCGATGCTGATGCTGTTGCTGCTCGCCTCGATCGCCCCCGACGCCCCGTGGGTGCTGATCGGGATCGTCGCGCTGATCAACCTGCCGGACGTGGTGCGGATCAGCCGCGCGTCGGCGCTTTCGCTGGCCGGCGGGCCCGCGGTGGAGGCGATGCGCCTGCAGGGCGAAAGCAGGCTGCGCATCGGCGTCGGCTACGTGGCCCGCGCGATGCGCCGGACGCTGGCCGCGGACCTGGGCACCCGCTTCACCGGGGCGATCTACCTGGTCGCGTCGGCGAGCTTCCTCGGCGTCGGGATCTCGCCCGGCGCCAGCGACTGGGCGGCCATGGTCGACCGCAACCGGACCGGCCTGTTCATCCAGCCGTGGGCGGTGGCGCTGCCCGCATTGCTGATCGTGCTGCTGTCGGTGGGCGTGAACCTGGCCTTCGACCGGTGGCTGCGTGCTCGATCGACCGCCCTGGAGGCACGTTGACCGTCGTGGGAGTCCGCAACCTCACCGTCGCCGTCGGCGGCCGCGAGATCGTGTCCGAGGTGTCGTTCGCCCTGGCCAGCGGCGAGGTGACCGCGCTGGTCGGCGAGTCCGGCAGCGGGAAGACCACCACGGCCCTGGCGCTGCTCGGCGAGCGGCCGGCCGGGGCGAGCGTCACGGGCCTGGTGGAAGTCGCCGGTGCCGCGGTGGATGCCGACCGCCCGCCGGAGCCCGGCCTCGTCGGCTACATCCCGCAGCACCCTTCGGCGGCGCTGAACCCGGTTCGCCGCATCGGGCCAGTGCTGCACGAGATCGCCCGCCTGCACGTCCGCGCCGACACCCGCGCGGAGCGCAGGCGACTGGTGCGGGCGCGGGTGCTCGAAGCGCTCCGCCAGGCGCAGCTGCCGGACGGCGAGGAGCTGCTGCTCCGATACCCGCACCAGCTCTCCGGCGGGCAGCAGCAACGCGTCGTGCTGGCCCATGAGCTCGTCGGCCGCCCGCGCGTCATGGTCGCCGACGAACCGACCACCGGCCAAGACGCGGTGACCCGCAGTCGGCTCGTCGAGGAGCTGAGATCCGTTGCGGCGCAAGGCATCGCGGTCCTGCTGCTGACCCACGACCTGGACCTGGTGCGCGAGCTGGCGCACCGGGTGCTGGTCATGCGCGGCGGCAGCATCGTCGAGGCCGGCTCGCGCGAGGAGATCCTCGGTTCGCCCCGGCACGCCTACACGAAGCGCCTGATCGCCGCGCACGGCCTCACCGCCGAGCCCGGCCGCGCCGAACCGGGGCGACCGCTGGTGACGATCGGGGCCGTGACCGCGGGTCACGGCCGGGTGGACACGCTGCGCGAGGTGACGCTGGAGATCCACGCGGGCGACAAGCTGGCGGTGGTGGGCCGTTCGGGCAGCGGCAAGACCACGCTCGCGCGCTGCATCGCCGGCCTGCACCCGCACCGCGCCGGCGAGATCCGCTTGGGCGACGAACCGCTGTCGCCCCGGCTCCGCCGGCGCACCCGGGACCAGCTCGCCCGGATCCAGTACGTGTTCCAGGACGCCCGGGCGTCGTTCAACGAGTTCGTCCCGGTGCTCGACCAGGTCGCCCGCACCGCCGAAAGGCTGCGCGGCGCAACGAGTTCGGCGGCCCGCGGCGAGGCGATCGAAGGCCTCGCCCGCCTCGGCGTGCCGGAGTCCAGCGCGGCCCGCCTGCCGCGGTCCCTGTCGGGCGGCGAGCTCCAGCGCGCGGCCCTGGTCCGCGCCCTGCTCAGCGGCCCGGAGCTGCTGATCTGCGACGAGATCACCTCGGGCCTCGACGCCCTGACCCAGGCCGACCTGCTCGACCTGCTGAACCGCTTGCACCGGGAAACGGGCACGGCCCTGGTGGTGATCACCCACGACCTGGCGGTGGCGACGAGCCTCGCGAACCGGTTCCTGATCATGCACGACGGAGAAGTCGCGGAGCAGGGCGAAACCGAGGCGGTCCTCGCGGCCCCGAAGCACGAAGCCACGAGGGAACTCCTCGAAGCGGCGAGCGGCGCTGTCCATTCCAGTGAACCGGCGAGTTCAGTGAGGGGTAGCATGTCGGCGTGAGCGGAGCGGGCACAACGGCGGCGTCGGGGCGCAGCGCCTCGCGCGGCCGCATCGACAAGCGCCAGGCGATCCTGGACGCGGCGATGCGGGTTTTCGCCCGCGAGGGATACGCCCAGGCCGGGGTGGACGCGATCGCGGCGGAGGCGGGCGTCGCCAAGCCCACGGTGTACAACCACTTCGGCGACAAGGAGAACCTGTTCCGGCAGGCGATCGCCGCCGACGCGGACCGGGCCTTCGCGCGGAACATGGAAGTCGTCGAGCAGCTGCGCAGCGAGGGTGAACTGCGGCCGATGCTGGAAGAGGTCGGTTTCCGCCTGCTCGAGTGCCACTGCGACGACCGCTCCTGGGCGCTGCGCCGGTTGCTCTACGCCGAGCTCGGCCGGTTCCCCGACCTGATCGACATCGTCCGGGGCCGCGCCTCGGACCGCGTCACCGAAGCGCTCGCCGACCGGCTCGCCCGGCTCGCGCTGGCGGGTCGCCTGCGCGCCTGCGATCCCGCCGAAGCCGCCGAGCAGTTCGCTGCGTTGCTGACCGGCCCGATGGAAGCGCGGGCCCGCCTGGGCACCCGCCAGGTGCCCGACGACGAGCTCCGCGCCGTGGCGGCGGCCGCGGTCCGCACCTTCCTGCAGGCCTTCGCGCCGGAGGCGGACTAGGCCCTTCAGGTGGCGATGTGGTCGCGCAGCTGCGTCGCCAGGTCCCGGATGTCGCGGGCGATGACGTCCCAGGTGTCGGTGGCGTGCAGGTCCGTCTGCTGGGTGGGCCCGTACTCCTGCGGCCGCGCCACGAATGCGGTCCGCATGCCCGCGCTGCGGGCCGCCGCCAGGTCCGCGTTGTGCGCCGCGCACAGCATGACCCGGTTCGGCGGCAGGTCGAGCAGCCGGGCCGCGCCGAGGTAGGCGTTCTGATCGGGCTTGTAGGCGCGGGTCACGTCGGAGCCGATGATGACGTCCCAGGGCAGCCCGGCGTGCTTGGCCATGTTGGTCAGCAGCGCGAGGTGCCCGTTGGACAGCGGGCCGATGATGAAGTGCCGCTTGAGCTCGGCCAGCCCGGGCACGCTGTCGGGCCAGCCGTCGAGCCGGTGCCAGGCCCGGTTGAGCCACTCCAGGTCCGTCGCCTCGATCCGGTCGACGGGCAGGCCCATTTCCCGCGCCGTCGCGATCAGGTTCTCCCAGTGCAACTCGTCGAGCGTGACGAATTCCCTGGTGCCGCTGCGGATGGTCTCCATCGAAGGCTGGTAGCGCGCCCGCCACCGGAGGGCGAACTCAGCCGCGTCGACCTCGACGCCGTACCGGAATGCGATCGCCTCCACGGCGTCGGTCACGCCGGACTTCCAGTCGACCACGGTGCCGAAGGTGTCGAAGAGAACTGCGTCGACGATCCGCTGCGGAGCTGCGGCCATCGCTGGACCTCCCTTTGTCGGGTGGCGCTTCGGCGACCGAGCCTAGCAAGGCGGCGGGGCGAAAAGTAGATCAACTAGGTGAGATCTGTTCAACAGCAGAGCCGATTCGATAGTCCAATGTGGATAGAAGATCAGGCGGGCTGAGAAGTGCCGGTTTGCTCGGCGAGCAGGGCGACCACGTCGGAGATGTCGTGTCGGCGGGCGTGCGCCAGGCGCTGGCGGTGTGCGCCGCCGCCGTACCGCAGCAGCCGATCGAGGGTGGCGGTCACCAACCGGGTGTCACCGCTGGCGTCCAGCGCGGGCAGGGCCGTTTTGACCAACTTGTCCAACAGCAAGCGCGCGGGCACGAGTTCTCCGTTGGCGTCGAGCCCCTCGCCCTCCAGGCCGTCGTGCGCGGCGCGCCAAAGCGCGAGGCGGAGGTGCTCGTCGGGCAGCTCCGGCGCGGGGCGGTCCTCGGCGACGTCTTGCAGCGCCACCGATGCCAGCGCGCGCACCAGGAGCGCCAGCAGCAGTGCTTCGTCCGCCGTGCCGGCGGCATCCGCCACCCGAATCTCCAATGTGGACAGATGTGGTGCCGGGCGGACGAGCCAGTAGACCATCGCGCGGTCCAGCGCGGCGCCACTGGCCAGCAGCAGGTCGACGGCGCGTTGGTAGGACGCCGGATTCTGGTGCACCGGTGGTGGCCCGGCCGATGGCAGCCGGGACCAGACGATCGTTCGCCAGCTGGCGTGCCCGGTGTCCCGGCCGTCGCAGAACGGGGAGTTCGCGCTGAGCGCGAGCAGCGCGGGCAGGTGCGGGCGCAGGTGGTTGGACACGGCCAGGCTGGTGGCCAGGTCGGGCATGCCGACGTGGACGTGGCAACCGGTGGTGGCGTGCGAGTCCAGCAGCAGCCCGAACCGGTCGCCGATGCGCCGATAGCGCGGTTTGTCGGTGATCGGCATGGGATCGGGCATGCCGAGCGGGGAGTAGCCGGTGGAGACCATTCGGAGGTTGCGCCGGCCCGCCGCGGCGACGAGGCTGCGCCGGGCCGCGATCAGGTGGTCGCGAGCCTCGGCCGCGGTGCGGCACACGGGCGTGTTGGCTTCCAGTTGGAAACGGGTGAATTCCGCCGTGAAATTGCTCGTGTCGTCGCTCCCGGCCGCCGGGACGTCGCGCAGGACGTCGGCGGCTCGCGGCGTCGGCCGGCCGGTGCCGGGATCGAGGACCAGGAACTCCTCCTCGATCCCGAACGTCGGGTGAAACGAGCCGCGATCCATCGAACGCCCCCTTCCGGCTCGGTGGTTCTCGCGAACCGGAGCCAGTTTCGGGCCCGCGGCTGGGTTTGTCACTCGCCCGGAAGTCGCTCGGCGGCCGGGATTCACTCCTTCGGCGCCGAGCCATCACGGTGGTTTCCGCCGCGACCGCGCACTGCTGCAGCAGGTCGCGGCGGTGCACTGTGGACAGATCCAGGCCGGCCCGGTGCGAGTCGGGGTTCAGCACCGGGCCGGGGACTTCTGGAGGCCGGGGGAGAGTACGCCCACCGCTCGATCTCCCCGTTGCCGTCGATGATCGAAGTATGGCGGCCGGGCGGCGCGCATTTCAAGCAATTCAAGCAATTCTCCGGGATTCCAACCCGAACGGCCCAGTTGATCACGTCGGTGCATCACCCGGTTCGGCTGTTTGAGTTGCGCGGCGGGCCGACGCTTGACCGAATGCTTGTATTGCACAGACGATGCATGAATCTTCCGGACGAGGAGGAGCACGTGAAGTTGACCTTCCAGGGAACGACGTCGCACGCCGGCACCTGCCCCACGCTGTACAGCACCGACCAGGGAACTTACGTCGTCCAGGGCTACAAGGTCACCGACCCGGAAGCGCTCGCCGCGCTCCGCGAACGCGGGCTCCCCGACCACGAGACCGCGGTGGAGGTTCCGGCCGCGTTGCTCGACTTCGTGCCGAAGGCGGCACCGTGAGTACCTGGGTGTTACCCGGCGCGGAGTTCGAAGAGCTCCTGCGCTCGTTCGAGCGCCGGGCGTGGCGGTGGGAATGCCAGGGCACCTACCGCCAGCCCGACGAGGCCGAACCCTGGCTCCGCTGGCGGGCCGGCGAGCCGGACGACCTGCGCTGGTTGCGGCCCTGGCTGGACGAGGTCGCGGCGGCGACCCGCGCGGGCCGGACCTTCTCCAGGGTGCGGGTCTTCCAGGAACCGCCCACCGAGTACCAGCGCTGGCAGCTCGACGTCAGCCCGGCCAACATCGCCGCCGGCGAGGACATACGGGTGCTGACCCAGGCCGAGGCGGACGCGCTTGGCCTGCCGGCCAGCGACTTCTGGCTCTTCGACGAGACCAGGGTCGCGTTGATGTACTACGAGGACCAGCGATTCGCTGGCACCGAGATCATCGTCAGCCCGCAGGAGGTGAACCGGTACCGGGCCTGGCGGGACATCGCATGCGATCATGCGATTCCATTGATGGTTTACCTGCACGACCTGCCTCAGAGGAGCCGGTGACCGATTTCGACACTCGCCGCCTGGCGTTCGGCGACGCGCTGCGTCGGCTGCGCCTGGCGGCCGGGCTGTCCGGGAGACAGCTCGCAGAATTAGCCGGGTGGACGCCGTCCAAGGTCTCGCGGGTGGAGACGGCCAAGCAGTCGGTCTCCGACGCGGACGTGGTCGCCTACTGCCGGCTGACCGATGCTGCCGAGGAAGCGGCGGCCGAGCTGCGGCAGGAGCTGCGCGAGATCCGCATCGAGGCGGCGAGCTGGAAGCGCCAGCTGCGCACCGGAAATCGCGCCCGGCAGGAGTACAGCCAGCAGCTGGAGGACGGCGCCGAGCGCATCCGGCTGTTCGAGATCGCGCTGGTGCCCGGCCTGGTGCAGACCGCCGAGTACGCCCGGCACGTCTTCGAAGTCGTCGCGGACCTGCACCTGAGCTCGCGGGACATCGCCGAGTCGGTCGAGCAGCGGATGGCCCGCCAGACCGTCCTGTTCAGCCCGCGGACGGCGGTGGAGATCCTCTGCTCGGAGGCCGCGCTGCGGCATCCCATCGCCCCGCCGCAGGTGATGGTGGCCCAGCTGGACCGGCTGCTGGCGCTTGCGGGCATGTCCACGATGCGGCTGGCGATCGTGCCGCTGGACGCGCAGCTGACCGTGGTTCCGCTGCACGGTTTCGTCATCATCGACGACCTCGTGCTGGTGGAGACGGTCAACACGGAGATGACCGTCACCGAGCCCGACGACCTGGCGCGATTCCATCGCCTATTCGACGGTTTGCTGTCCGCTGCGCTGGAAGGCGCAGAGGCCCGCGCCTTGCTGCAGCGGCTCATCGCGCATTACGCGGCGGCCGACGAGCCGTGAGTGTTTTGTGCTGCTGTAGAGCCTGTTTCCAGGCTCGTCCTGCGTGGCGGTGCGGGTGGCGGCCCCCCTGCGGGAGTCACCGCGGTCTTCTCGCTGTGGGATCCCCGACATCATGAATGCCAATTCACTACGTCGGGGCTGTCCTCGCTGGGAGAACCCCGGAGGGGTGGGCACCGTGAACCCGCGGCGGTGCGGGTTGCGTGGGTGGGCTAAGCGGCTGCGCCGCTTCAAAGACAAAACGCCCGCGTTACTACATCCGCACGTCACCACATCCAAAACAGCCTCTACAGCGACACAAAACGCTCACGGCAGGGTTGCTAGTCCCGCCGGAAGGTGGCCACGGCGATCAGCAGGGCGAGCAGCGCGAGGGCCGCCGTGATCCACGGCAGCGGGGCAGCGCCACCGGCCAGGTCGAGCGCAGCTCCGCCCAGGTAGGCGCCCGCCGCGATGGCGATGTTCCAGACGGTGATGGTCAGCGACTGGGCCACGTCGGCGTCCTGTCCCGCGACCCTGGCCGCCGCGGCCGGGAACATCGTCGGCGCGCCGCCGAAAGCCAAGCCCCACAACGCAACTGCGGCGAACAGCGCCGCCGGGAGCGTGGCGGCGGTTCCGATCAGCGACACCGCGATGGTGATCACCAGCGTCGACGCGAGGATCAGCAGGCACAGGCGGCGGTCGATCAGCGCGCCCACGATCCAGATGCCCAGCACCGAGGCGACGCCGAAGACCAGCAGGACCGCGCTGAGCAGCTCCACCTGCCCGACGGCGGCGAGCACCGGTCCGATGTAGGTGTAGAGGACGTTGTGCCCGAGTACCAGCGCGAACGTGGTGGCCAGCACGGCCGGGAAGCCGCAGGTGGCGAGGACTTCCCGGGTGCTCGTGCGGTGCTGTGCCGGTTGTCCGGGCAGCGGTGGGACCTTCCAGAGCACCCACCCGACCAGCGCCGAGGTGATGACGGCCATGGCACCGAAGGCGTATCGCCACCCGATCAGCTCCCCGAGCACCGTCCCGGCCGGAACCCCGATGGCGAACCCGATCGGCGTGCCCACCATCGCGATCGCCAGCGCCCGGCCGGCGCGTTCCGCCGGCACGATCCGCATCGCGTAGCCGGCGATCATCGCCCACATCACCCCGGACACCGCACCCGCCAGCACCCGCGCGACCAGCGTCAACGGGTACCACGGCGAGATCGCGGTGACGCCGTTGACCACGGCGAACCCGAGGATCAGCCCGAGCAGCAGTGCGCGGCGCGGCAGCCGCCGGGTCAACGCCGTCAGCGGTACCGACGTGACCGCCGTGCTGATCGCGTACACCGACACCAGCTGCCCGGCCTGCGACTCCGAAACCTGGAGATCGGCGCTCATCGGGAGCAGCACCCCGGCGGGCAGCGTCTCGGTCAGGCAGCCGATGAGCACCACGGTCGCGAACGCCGACAGGGCGCCGATCGGCAGTTTCGCGCTAGCACCCGCAGCGCGGGTCTCCACGTCCGAAGTCATGGCCCCACCCTGAAGACCTCACACAAGTGTGAGGGCAAGCGATCCGCGGGTGACGTGGCGCACACGACCTGCCCTGGATAATGGCCGCATGCGGATCGGTGAGCTGGCGGAGCGGACCGGGGTGTCGGTGCGACTGTTGCGCTACTACGAGGAGCAGGACCTCATCCGGCCGGCCCGGGACGAGCTCGGGCACCGCGCCTACACCGGCGGCTCGGTGGACCGGGTGCTGAAGATCCGCGGCCTGCTCGAATCCGGGATCCCGACCCGGATCATCCGCGACATCCTGCCCTGCCTGGACAAGCCCGGCGCCATCCACATGCGCATCGTCGCCCCGGAGATGCTCGCGAACCTGGAGCGGGAGCGGGAGAACATCCAGCGGCGGATCGAATCGCTGACCGCGAACCGCGAGGCGATCGATGACTACCTGTCGCAGGCCCGGCCGCGGCTCCGCCGCGAATAGTCCACTGTGGAAGCTAGGCGGCGCGCCGCGCGCTGATCCACAGCACCGGGCCGGCGCGGTGGGTGTGCACGACGTCGATCCCGGCGGCCCGCAGCGACTCGGCGACCTGCGCCGCGTCGAAAAACGTCAGGCCGGACCGGTTGCCCACCAGCTTCGCCGCCTGGTGCAGCAGGCCGCCGCGCGGCGTCGGCACCATGACCGACAGCCAACCGCCGGGCGCGAGCATCCGCACCATGTCGGCCAGCACCTCGTGCGGCTCGGGGATCAGCTGCAGCGCGGCGAGGCTGGTGACCAGGTCGAACGTGCCGTCGGGAAACGGCAGCCCGCGCGCGTCGGCGCGGATGAAGCCGACGTTGTCGGCGGTCTCGGTCCGGGCGGCCCGCGCGAGCATGGGGCGGGAGACGTCGACGCCGATCGCGAGCCCGGCGGGCCCGACGGCGCGGCCCAGCTGGGCGGTGACGTTGCCCGGCCCGCAGCCGACGTCCAGCACCTGCCCGCCGGCCGGCGGGCGCGCCGGGGCGGGCAGCCGGAACCACATCGGCAGCGCCCGGCGGGTGAGCGACTGAAAGTGGTCGTAGCAGGCCGAACCCGCGCCCGACTCCCAGAACGACTGGATCGGGCCGGAAGGCTCCGCCGCGTGCCCGCCGAGCAGGTCCAGGTATCCGCCGCTGAAGTCCGGATGTTCGGGCGCGGGCGACAACAACGGCAGCACCCGCTCGAACACCTCGGGCGTGGACTGGTCGGTCATGCGCACCTCTCACTGGTCGGCACGCCCAGCGTAGGGCGGCGCCGGCACCGGTGGCCAGTGCCCGAACGGCGGAGGTCAGCGGTGTTCGGGGTTCTCGAAGTGTGGCCGGCAGCCCGCGTCCCACTCCGTGCGCTGGTTGCCGTAGGCGGGGAATCCGCCCGCCCGGTCGAGCATCGCCGCCACGTGCATGAGGTTGTAGGTCATGAACGTGGTGTTGCGGTTGGTGAAGTCGTTGCCCGGCCCGCCGGAGTCGGGATCCAAATAGGACGGTCCGGGGCCGATCGAGCCGATCCAGCCCGCGTCGGCCTGCGGCGGGATGGTGTAGCCGAGGTGCTGGAGGCTGTAGAGGACGTTCATCGCGCAGTGTTTGACGCCATCCTCGTTGCCGGTGATCAGGCAGCCGCCGACGCGGCCGTAGTAGGCGTACTGGCCGGCGTCGTTGAGCAGCGACGAACAGCCGTAGAGCCGTTCGATGACGTGCTTCATCACTGAACTGTTGTCGCCGAGCCAGATCGGCCCGGTCAGCACCAGGATGTTCGCGGCCAGCACGCGCTGGTAGAGCTGCGGCCACTCGTCGGTGGCCCAGCCGTGCTCGGTCATGTCCGGCCACACGCCGACGGCGATGTCGTGGTCGATCGCCCGGATGCTGTCGACTTCGACGCCGCTGCGGCGCATGATGCCCGCGCTGAGCTCCAGCAGGCCTTCGGTGTTGCTGCGTTCCGGTGAGCGCTTGAGCGTGCAGTTGATGAACAGCGCCCGCAGGTCGTCGAAAACTGGTTCGGCCTCGGTCATCGCCCTCGCCCCCCGGCAACGTCTCCGCGCGGCCAGTGCAGCACCGACCACGGGGCCGGGCAACTCCGGTGGCCGCGGAAAATGTTGACGGCGGTAACATCGGGTGGGCGAGCGGCGACCCGTGGAGGGGGGCAGCGATGGGGGACAGGCGGCGCGGTGTGCAGGACGCGGATATCCGCCTGGGCGCGGCGATCCGGTCCCGCCGCAAGGAGCTCGGGCGCACGCTGGTCCAGGTCGCCGCGGACACCGGGCTCTCGCACCCGTTCCTGAGCCAGGTCGAGCGCGGGCGGGCGCGGCCTTCGATGCGCTCGCTGTTCCTGATCGCCGAATCGCTGCGCACGACGCAGCAGGCGCTGCTTGCCGAGGCCGCGCCGTCGGCCGGTGGCGTCCGGTTGGAGCGCGGCGCCGGGCAGGTGGTGGACTCCGCGCGGCTGCTCGACCACTTCGAGCAGGGCGCCGACGTGACCGAGATGGTGGTCAGCACCGAGGAGTTCGAGGAGTACTTCAGCCACGCCCGCCGCGAATTCGTCTACGTGGTCTCGGGTGCGCTCGAGGTGGAACTCCTGGAGGAGCCGGAGAAGCCGACCCTGCACGCGCTCGGCCCGCGCGACAGCATCGCCTATCCCGGTCACACCAAGCATCGCCACCGCCGCACCGGTCCCGGCCCCGCGCTGGTGCTGATCGTCCACTCCGGACCGGCCTGACCGGCCCGGTTCGCCTCACTCGGTGAGGTGGAAGCCGCGGTAGCCGTCGGCGGCGATCTCCCGGCAGTGGTCGCGGTAGGTGCCGACACCGCCGATGTAGGGCATGAAAACCCTCGGCTTGCCCGGCACGTTCGCCCCCATGTACCAGGACGCCGCGCGCGGGTAGAGGGTCTCGGCGGCGACTGCGTTCACGTGCTCGCCCCAGGTCCGCTCGGCGTCGGCGGCGGCCTCGCTGCGCGTGAACCCGTTGCCGCGCAGGTGTTCCAGGTGCTCGCCGATCCACTCCACGTGCTGCTCGATGGACACGATCATGTTGCTGAGCACCGAGGGACTGCCCGGCCCGGTGATGGTGAACAGGTTCGGGAAGCCCGCACTGGCCACGCCCAGGTAGGTCCGCGGCCCGTCGGCCCACTTGTCCCGCAACCGCAGGCCGCCGACGCCCCGGATGTCGATGCGGTTCAGCGGCCCGGTCATCGCGTCGTAGCCGGTGGCGAACACGATGATGTCGAACTCGAAGTCGCGGTCGCCGACGCGCAGCCCGCCGGGCGTGATCGCCGAGATCGGTGTGCGCCGGATGTCGACCAGCGACACGTTGTCGCGGTTGTAGGTGGCGTAGTAGTCGGTGTCGACGCAGATCCGCTTGGTGCCGATGGGGTGGTCGCGCGGGCAGAGCAGTTCGGCGGTCGCGGGATCGTCGACGATCTCCCGGATCTTGTCCCGCACGTAGTTCGCCGAGAGCTCGTTGGCCGCCGGATCGCGCAGGGTGTCGGGATACGTCGCCGTGAACGTGGTTCCGCCGAAGCGCCAGCGCCGGTCGAGTTCGGCGTTGAACTCGGCGGCGGGCACCTCGGTGGCGTTGCGCTGCAGCCGCTCGGCGAGGATTCCGCTCGGCGTCATCCTCGCCTCGGCCCGCAGCCGCGCGTAGTCGGCCTTGACCCGGCGCTGCTCCTCCGGGCTCAACGGGTGGTTCTGTGCCGGGATGCTGAACTGCGCGGTCCGCTGGAACACGGTGACCTGCGCGGCCTGCCCGGCGATGACCGGGATCGCCTGGATCGCCGAGGAGCCGGTGCCGATCACCCCGACCCGCTTGCCGGTGAAGTCCACTTCCTCGTGCGGCCAGCGGCCGGTGTGGTACGACTCGCCGCGGAACGTGCCGATGCCGGGGAAGTCCGGGACCTGGGTGGCCGACAGGCAGCCGACCGCGGTGATCAGGAACCGCGCGGTGATCTCGGTGCCGTCGGTTCGCACGGTCCACCTGCCGGTCTGCTCGTCGAAGGTGGCGGCGCGGACGTTTGTCTCGAAGGAGATGTCGCGCCGCAGGTCGAATCGGTCAGCCACGTGCCGGGCGTAGCGCAGGATCTCCGGCTGCGACGGGTAGCGTTCGGTCCACTGCCATTCCTGCTGCAGCTCCTCGGAGAACGAGTAGCAGTAGTAGAGGCTCTCGATGTCGCAGCGGGCACCGGGATACCGGTTCCAGTACCAGGTGCCGCCGACGTCGGTGCCGCGCTCGTAGACGTGCGCCCGGAATCCCTTGTCGCGCAACGTCTTGAGCATGTACATGCCGGCGAATCCGGCGCCGATGATGATCGCGTCGTACCGCGTGTCGGGCTCGTTCATCCGGCTGCACACTCCCTTTTTCCGGGCTGGCTGGGCAGGTGGCTGCTCGGCAACTGATCGATCGCTAAGTTGAGCTTGCAACGCGGAACCCGGCGAACGCAAGACCGAAATCGGCCGGGCGGAGCCGTCGAGGATTCGTCAGAATGGCTTACGCGGAGTGTCAATCCGGCTGCAACGTCGAGGTACGACGAGTGCCGGGGTGTCTAATGGGGGAATGAGACATCCGCATTCGCAGGTCTTGCCAGGAGGTTTCGGATATCCGCTCGGGTTCGCCAGCGGGTTCGTCGTGACCGCGGCGTGCATCCCCGTTGGGGATGCGGCCCGTCCCGCGGCCGCGGCGATCGGGTTGGCGATCCTGGTCGCAGTCGTATCGGCGGTCACCACGGTGCGCGCCGCCGCCGCGACCACGTTGGTGTGCTGGGGTTTCTACGACACCTTCGCCATCGGCGTGCGCGGTGACCTGACTTTCGACCAGGCGGCCGCCGTCGGGCTCGGAGTGCTCGTCTGCGCTTCCGCGGTCGGGCTGGCCGCAGGAGCGGTGTCCCGCGCGAGGCGGCGCCACGCGACGTTGGCGGACGCGCCGTTCGTGCCGACACCGCGCCAAGGTTCGTCGCCGCTGTGGGAGAAGCTCAGCCACTAGTTCACTTCCGGGCCTTCGGAGCGTTCTCGGCGGTCTTGGCCGGATTGCGCTCCGCGACCGGGGCGAGGATTTCCTCCATTCGCCGCAGCAGCCCGGCTTCGAGCCGAACCCCGGACGCCGCGACGTTCTCGGCGATCTGCTCGGGCCGCGAAGCGCCGATGATGGCCGCCGAGACGTTCGGGTTCTGCAGCACCCAGGCCACCGCCAGCTGCGCCGGCGACAGGCCCGCCTCGGCGGCCAGCGGCTTGAGCTGCTGCACTCGCTCCAGCACCTCGTCGCGGAGGAAGCGGCCGACGAAGGTCGCGCCGCCGTTGGAGTCGGTGGCGCGGGAACCCGCCGGCGGCGCGGTCCCGGGCAGGTACTTGCCGGTGAGCACGCCCTGCGCGATGGGCGACCAGACGATCTGGCCGATGCCCAGCTCCGCCGAGGCCGGCACCACCTCGTCCTCGATCACTCGCCACAGCGCCGAGTACTGCGGCTGGTTGGACACCAGCGGCACGTGCAGCTCGCGGGCCAGCGCGTGCCCGGCGCGGATCTGCTCGGCCGTCCACTCCGACACGCCGATGTAGTGCGCCTTGCCGGCGCGGACCACGTCGGAGAAGGCCTCCATGGTCTCTTCCAGCGGGGTTTCCGGGTCGAAGCGGTGCGCCTGGTAGAGGTCGACGTAGCCGGTCTGCAGACGGCGCAGCGAGGCGTCGATGGACTCCATGATGTGCTTGCGGCTGAGGCCCCGGTCGTTGCGGCCCGGCCCGGTCGGGAAGTAGACCTTGGTGAAGATCTCCAGCCCCTGGCGCCGCTCGCCCCGCAGCGCGCGGCCCAGCACGGCCTCGGCGCGGCCCTCGGCGTAGACGTCGGCGGTGTCGAAGGTGGTGATGCCGGCGTCCAGCGCCGCGCGGATGCACGCCGCCGCGGCGTCCTCGGCGACCTGGGACCCGTGGGTGATCCAGTTGCCGTAGGCGATCTCGCTGATGACCAGGCCGCTGCTGCCGAGATGGCGAAACTCCATGACACCCCTTCGAACGCGGACGACGGGATCGAACTTACCGGCCGGGTCCAGCGGCGCGCGGCGAAATTTTCCTTGCGCAACCGGCGAGTAACGAGCAATGTGTCCGTCGCACGTTCTGGACGGGGCACTGCCCCGGACGAGGTGCGGCCTGGCGGGACAACGGGGTCTTGCCAGGCGTCGGGGATTCGGGTCGGGCCGCGGGCGCCCGGTCCGGCGGGATCGAAGGGTTCGATGTGCGCCACTACCGGCAGCCGCGATCAGCTCGAAGCGACCGGCAGGCATTCACCTGGGACCGGGCCGGAACGACGCGCCTGCTGCTACGGGCCGCGTGGCTGGAGTTCTACGCGATGTTACTGCGCTGAAGCCGGGGTGCGGAGGCGTCGCCGCCCCCGCACCGTCAGGCGTCCTTGGTGACCACGCGCGCGATGGTGGCCGACAAGCCGATGAGCAGGTAGCAACCCGCTCGGAGCAGGCCGGTGACCAGCGTGTCGCCGCTGATCGGGTCGCGCAGCACGTCCATCACCGCCGACCAGTCGGTGGTGATCAGCAGCGGCTGCAGCCAGTCCAGGGCCGGGATCGTGCCGAGCACCCCGAACACGATCAGGCCGCCCATGGTGGCGGCCATGACCACCAGCGGGTGCTCGGTGAGCGACGAGATCGCCAGTGCGACCGCCCCGACCGCGGCCATCTGCACCGCGGACCACCCGGCGGCCAGCGCCACCCGGCCCAGCGCCGAGCCGATCGGCAGCGTGGTCCCGGACAAGGTGACCATGCCGTCGCCGCCGACGATGACCAGCCCGGTGAGGACGCCGCTGACGGCGATGACGGCCACCGCGAGCACCGCCATCACCAGCACGCCGATGGCCTTGATGCCGACCAGCCGCACCCGGCCCACGGGCGCGAGCAGCAGGCCGCGCAGCGTGCCGTGCGCCGATTCGCCCGCCAGGGCGTCCGCCGCGACCATCGCCACGACCAGCGGCAGCAGCAGCGTCTGCGCGAGCACCAGGGCCGCGACCGGCAGCACCAGTCCGTTTCCGGCCACGGCGGCGAGGATCGAACCGCCGCCGCGGCTGCCTGGCCCGCCGGTGACGGCGATCGCGGTGCCGAGGAGCACCGGAAGGCCCGCCAGCAGGACGAGCGCGAGCAGGTTGCGCGGCCTGCGCAGCACCCACCGCAGCTCGGCGAGCACGACGCGTCCCAATGGCGCGGACGTCCGCCCCGTCACCGCCGTCGCGGTTGCGTCGATCGCCGTCACAGCTCCTCCTCGGTCAACCGGGCGAAAAGGTCCTCCAGGCCGGTCCGCGCCCGGCGCGCTTCCTGCACCGGGACGCCGGCGTGGACGAGCATCGCGACGACCTCCGATGAGTCCACATCGGACAACTCGACGCGGACCGATCCGCCTTCCTCCCGCGCCTGCACGCCCTTGTCGCGCAGCGTCGCCACCGCGCCGGCAGCATCCGATGTGGACACCACGAGGTGCGGCGCGCCGGCCTCCAGCATGGCGGCCAGCTCGCCCTGCGCGACCAGCGAACCGCGGTGCAGCACCGCGACGTGCGTGCAGGTCGCCTCGATCTCGGCGAGCAGGTGCGAGGACACCAGCACCGTCGTGCCCGCCGCGTGCAGTTCCGCGATGATCCGGCGGATCTCCCGGGTGCCCGCCGGGTCCAGGCCGTTGGTCGGCTCGTCGAGCACCACCAGTTCGCGCGGCACCAGCAACGCCGCCGCCAGGCCCAACCGCTGCTTCATGCCCAGCGAGTAGCCCCGGTACCGGCGTCCAGCGGCCGCGCCCAAGCCGACGCGCTCCAGAGCCTGCTCGACCACTTCGCGGATCTCCGGGCCGCGCAGCGCCGGTTCCATCGCCGCACAGCGGAGCAGGTTCTCCCGGCCGGACAGGAACGGGTGGAAGCCGGGCCCTTCGACCAGCGCGCCAACCCGCGGCAGCACCCGGCCGCTGTGCTCCGGCAGCCGGTGGCCCAGCAGCTCGACGGTGCCGGAAGTGGGGGCGGTGAGGCCCAGCAGCATCCGGATCGTGGTCGTCTTGCCAGAACCGTTGGGGCCGAGCACGCCGACCACGCCGCCGCGCGGCACCGCGAGGTCGACGCCCGCCACCGCGACGGTCCGGCCATAGGTCTTGCGCAGGCCGGCGGTGCGCGCGGCGAGATCGCCCGCGGTGGGGGCGGTCGCCGCCGCCCCCACCGCTTCGACTGCGTTCGTCATCACGCCTCGCCGAGCGCGGCGGTGAGCACCTGCTCCGGCACCGCGCCGGCCGCGACGCGGCCATCCGAGGTGAGCAGGGCATTGCCCGCCGCCGTGCCGATGATCCAGCCGTTGCCCCACGGCCCGCTGACCGGCTTGCCCACCCGCTCGGCGACCTGGCGCAGATCCTGGCCGCCCTGCTTCTCCTGCTGCTGCGGCAGCTGTGCCACCACGACCAGGTCCCAGCCGTCGCCGACGACCTTGTGCTCGCCCTGCGGATGCGCCGGGCGCTGCTGGGGCTCGTGCTCGGCCTTGCCGTCCTCCACCTTCGCGCCCGCGGGCGGGGTGAACTGGAACAGGGCCGGGTCCGGGGCGCCGAGGTCGAGGTCGCTGAAGCCGACCTGGAACGCCGGGTCGTTCGAGCCGTTGGTGAGCACCGAGAGCTCCAGCGGGATGCGCTTCTCCGCGTCCACCGCGACCCGCACCTCGCGCAGCAGCGTGCGCTCGGTCGGCTTCGGCGTGAGCACCAGCTCGTAGGCGTCGCGACCGGCGACGCTGGCCGTGCCGTCCACCTTGACGTCGCTGGTCTGCCGGAGCTTTTCGATGATCTGGCGGGCCGCCGCGGCGGGATCGGCCGGGCCCTGGTGCTCGGCGGACTCCGGCGCGTGCCCCGCCGAGCGAACCACCTTCTGCTCGCCCGAATCCCACTTCCACACCGTCGAACCGTCGTCGACGACGGTCAGCTCGCCGTTGTGCGAGGGCACCGAGACGCGGTGGCGGCCCTGGCCGTCGGCCCACACCTGGAACTTGCCGGTGCCGTCGGCGAGCAGCTCGGAGGCCTGGCTCGCGCCCGGGATCGCGGGCAGGCCGAGCGCGTTGTCCACCTCGACGGTGCCGGTCAGCGCAGGCGGGGTCGACCGCATCACCGACTCCACCAGCTGTTCCGGGGCCACCGGGGGTAACGCGGGGGCGGCGCCGGCACCGGCGGGCAGCGTGAGCATGGTCAGGCCCAGCACACCCACCGTGGCACCGGCGGTCGCCGCATAGGCCACGTTCTTCCGTTTCATGAGACTCCTCCTGTCGGGTCTTGCGCCAAGCGTGGCGGATGGTCGCTGAGATAACGCTGAGAGCGGCCCGCAGGCTGAGAACCGGCTCAGGCGGCTGGTGGTTCGCGTGCGGAGCTGAGATAGTTCATGCATTGATCAGTTTGGCGACGGGGGTTGCGATGGCCGCGGACGAGCTGGATTTCTGGTCCTTCGTCGAGCTGGCGAACCACCGGCTGGCCGCCGAGTACGGGTTCCGGCACCAGTTGGCCACCGAGGTGCTGCTGACGCTCAACCGGGCGTCCAACATCGTCACCTACGACCTGGAGGCGGCGGTGCACCGGCCGCGCGGCCGGTCCTGGTCGGGCTTCCGGCTGCTGTTCGTCACCTGGCTGGCCGGCCCGCTGGAGGCCAAGAAGGCCGCCGAGCTGACCGGGATGAGCCGGGCCGCGGTGTCGAACCTGGCGAAAACGCTGGTCGCGGACGGGCTGCTGGACCGGGCGCCGGGCGAGCGCGACGGCCGCTCCGTGCTGCTGTCGCTGACCGAGCGCGGGCAGCAGGAGATGGTCGAGGTGTTCCGGGCGCAGAACGAGCGGGAACACGAGTGGACGAGCGTGCTCACCGAGACCGAGCAGCGCATCCTGATCATGCTGCTGGACAAACTCATCACCAACCGCGACCAGTTCGACATCCGAGGCCGGAACTGATCCCTTCGGCTGTTGCGCTAAGCGGCAAGTAGTAAATACATTAACCAAATGTGCCGGGGCCGGAGGCGGTTCCTGGGCCGTTGCAAGGAGGCGAGGGCGATGGCGTACTACCGGCAGGTCGGCGAGGTGCCACCGAAGCGGCACACCCAGCACCGCAGGCCCGACGGCGGCCTGTACTACGAGGAGCTGATGGGGGAGGAGGGCTTCTCCAGCGACTCGTCGCTGCTCTACCACCGCAACCTCCCGTCCGCGCTGGTCGACTCGACGGTGTGGGAACTGCCCGAACTGGACACCGAGCCGAACCACCCGCTGCGGCCGCGGCACCTGAAGCTGCACGAGCTCTTCGGCGGCCAGGAGTGGAAGCGCCACGACGTGGTGACCGGCCGCCGGCTGGTCCTGGGCAACGCCGACGTGCGCATCTCCTACGTGGTCGCGGGCGAGGCCTCTCCGCTGTACCGCAACGGGATCGGCGACGAGTGCGTGTACATCGAGTCCGGCGAGGGCATCGTCGAGACGGTGTTCGGCGCGCTGCCGTTCCGGCAGGGCGACTACGTGATCCTGCCGCGGGCGACCACGCACCGCTGGCTGCCGCAGGGCGACGAGCCGGTGCGCGCGTACTGCATCGAGGCCAACTCGCACATCACGCCGCCGCGCCGGTACCTGTCGAAGTTCGGCCAGCTGCTGGAGCACTCGCCGTACTGCGAACGCGACCTGCACGGCCCTACCGAGCCGGTCCTGGCCGACGGCACCGACGTCGAGGTGCTGGTCAAGCACCGCGGCAGCACCGGCATCGTCGGCACCCGGTTCGTGTACCCGGAGCACCCGTTCGACGTGGTCGGCTGGGACGGCTGCCTTTACCCGTACACCTTCAACGTCGCCGACTTCGAGCCGATCACCGGCCGCGTGCACCAGCCGCCGCCCGTGCACCAGGTCTTCGAGGGCAACAACTTCGTGGTGTGCAACTTCGTGCCGCGCAAGGTGGACTACCACCCGCTGTCCATCCCGGTGCCGTACTACCACTCCAATGTGGACTCCGACGAGGTGATGTTCTACTGCGGCGGGGACTACGAGGCGCGCAAGGGCTCCGGGATCGGGCAGGGATCGATCTCGCTGCACCCGGGCGGGCACTCGCACGGCCCGCAGCCGGGTGCCTACGAACGCAGCGTGGGGGTTCAGTTCTTCGACGAGCTCGCGGTCATGGTGGACACGTTCCGCCCGCTGGAGCTCGGCGAGGGCGGCCGCGCCGCCGAAGATCCCGGCTACGCCTGGACCTGGGCGGGACGGGGGCCGAAGCAGTGAGCATCCCGGATTTCGCGAAGTCGCTGTGCGATGACGCCGCGGTGTTCCCGCCGGGCCTCGCGCCGCTGCCCGACGCCGTCGCGGCGCACGCCCGGCACGCGGCCGCGCCGTACGCAGAGCTGGTCGGGCCGCTGGTGATCGCGGCGCCTGCGCTGGCGGAGCTCGCCGGGCTGCTCGAACCCGGCGACCGGCTGGACGTCTCGGTCACCGCCCCGAACGGGCCTGGTCAGCTCCAAGCCGTGTTCGCCGCCGCCGAATCGCTGCCGGTCCGGCTGCGCGCGCTGGAGGTCGCGGTGCCCGCCGGGCAGGCCCCGGCGGAGTTCTTCGCCGAGCTCGACCGGGCCTGCGCGGCGGCCGACGACGTGGCCGTCTTCGTCGAGGTGCCCCGCGACGAGCGGCGCCCGGAGATCATCGCCGCCTGCGCATCCACTCGATACCAGGCCAAGTTCCGCACCGGCGGCGTGAAGGCCGAGCTGTACCCGGACGAGGCTGAACTGGCCGCCGCGATCCGGGCGGTCGTCGACGCGCGGGTGCCGTTCAAGGCCACCGCCGGGTTGCACCACGCGATCCGCAACACCGATCCCGAGACCGGTTTCGAGCAGCACGGCTACCTGAACCTGCTGCTGGCGACCGATGCGGCGGTGGACTTCGCCGACTCCGCCGAGATCGCCGCGATCCTCGCCGAACGCGATGCGCGCAAGGTCGCCCAGCGCGTCGCGAACCTGGACAGCGCGCAGGTCGCGGCCGCCCGCGAGCGGTTCCTGTCCTTCGGCACGTGCAGCATCATCGAACCGCTGACCGAGCTCGTTGACCTGGGCCTGGTGCCCGCAGCGGCGCTCAGCGCGGAAGGAGTCGCCCCGTGACCGTGATCGACATCCCCGGCGGCTCGCCGTTCGGGCTCGACAACCTGCCCTACGGCGTGTTCTCCACGCCCGGCACCGAGCCGCGCGTCGGCGTCCGCGTCGGGGAGTCCGTTGTGGATCTCGCGGTGGCGCTGGGCGACGAGGTCTTCGCGCGGCCGAGCCTGAACGCGTTCATGGCGCAGGGGCACGCGCGGTGGGTTCAGGTGCGTCAGCAGATCACCGAACTGGTGTCGGGGGACGTGCCGGACGCGGCGGTGCACCCGGTCGCCGAGGTCACCACGCACCTGCCGATCGAGGTCGCCGACTACGTCGACTTCTACGCCTCCGAGCACCACGCGTCCAACCTCGGCCGGCTGTTCCGGCCGAACGCCGAACCGCTGATGCCGAACTGGAAGCACCTGCCGGTCGGCTACCACGGGCGTAGTGGAACGGTAGTGGTGTCGGGCACCGACATCGTCCGCCCCAGCGGCCAGCGCAAGGCGCCGGACGAGGACGCCCCGACGTTCGGCCCGTGCCGCCGCCTGGACATCGAGGCGGAGCTCGGCTTCATCGTCGGCACCGGCTCCGACCTGGGCACCGCCGTGCCCGCCGCGGACTTCGCCACCCGCGTGTTCGGCGCGGTGCTGGTCAACGACTGGTCGGCCCGCGACATCCAGGCGTGGGAGTACGTGCCGCTGGGCCCGTTCCTCGGCAAGAGCTTCGCCACCTCGATCTCGGCGTGGGTGGTGCCGCTGCTCGCGCTGGAGGCCGCGCGCGTCCCGGTCCCGGACCAGGAGCCGAAACCCCTGCCGTACCTGCGGGAAACCGAGCCGTGGGGCCTGGACATCGACCTCGCGGTGTCCTGGAACGGCCACGAGGTCTCCCGCCCGCCGTACCGCGAGATGTACTGGTCCCCGGCCCAGATGCTGGCACACCTGACGGTCAACGGGGCCACCAGCCGCACCGGTGACCTCTACGCGTCCGGCACGATCTCGGGCCCGGAGAAGGACCAGCGCGGCGCGTTCATCGAACTCACCTGGGGCGGCAAGGAACCCGTCCAGGTCGGCGCGGAGGAGCGCACGTTCCTCCAGGACGGCGACGAGGTCACCATCACGGCCACAGCCCCGGGCCCGGACGGCTCCCGGATCGGCTTCGGCGAGGTGACGGGCCGAATCCTGCCCGCCCGTTGAAATACGTTGTAGGGGTATACCGGATGTCCTAGGCTCCGCTGGTGGCCTTCATCAAACCCGAGCCGCCCTACTACGTCGTCATCATCAACAGCGCATTGAACGACGGCGACCTGGACGGCTATGCAGCAATGGACGAGCGAATGGCCGAGCTGGGGGTGCAACAGCCCGGATATCTGGGGCGGGAGTCGCGAACCGGCGCCGACGGCAGGGAACTGACGGTGCTGTACTACAAGGACGCCGAGTCGATCAGGGCCTGGCAGCAGCACCCCGAGCACCTGGAGGCGCAGCGGCTCGGCAAGGAGCAGTGGTACGCCGACTACTACATCGAGGTCGCGAAGGTGGAGCGGGCCTACGGGTTCGAACGCAATCCGGGCTGAGCCCACGGCCTGGATATGACCGCGAGCGCCCGCCGGTGCGCCTGAATCTCGTGAGTGTGTAACCGGGCTCCAGCCCGGTTACACACTCACGAGCCTTGTGCTGGGCAGTGCGGGCAGGCCTGGTGTGCACCTGACCATCCTTCTCGACGCAGCACTGCCAAGACCTCTTGGGCCACCGCGCACGGGTTCTTGCGGACATCGTGCCAGCCGTACACCAGCCGCGCTCTGCCGGCGAGTTCGGCCGCGTTGTCGCGGCGTCGATCCCGGAAAGCGATGCGCTTGGTCGTGTGGAACTCCCGGCCATCCAGTCGAACGGTCAGCGGTGCGCCCGAGTCGTCGTAGACGACGTCCTCCCACAGAACGATGTCGTCAACGACGAACGGCGACTGCCGCCGGGCGGTCGGAAGTCCGTGCGCCTGCTCCACCCTCCGCAGGTATTCCGCCTCCAGAACGGAAACAGCGCCCCCGGCCAGCAGTTCAAGCGCCTGCTTCACCGCTTTGCGGTGGCGGTACGGCGGCCGGTTCTCGACCTGATCGTGCACCCGCCACAGCGCGATCTGATTCGCGCCGACCAACTGAACCACGAGATCACGGGCCTGGTCTGCCGTCGGTTCGGCTGCGGCCAGGTCGATGACGGTGTCCTCCCTGTTCGTTCTCGGCGGGTCCGACGGCGCGATGATGTGCTGGAATGCGCGCGAGCGGTGCATGTGTACGAAGGGCGGTTGTGAAACGGCGGAATGCTTGTAGGGCACCGTGATGTGCACTGGCGCATCCTCGGTCACCGGCAGCATCCCCCACTCTTCGGCCGCAGTGCGGTGGCTCAGTACTGCCCACGGCCCCCCGTACCGAAGTGCGGCACTGATCAACGACGACCTCGGCAGTGGCCCGGTGAAGACCGCGTAGACGTCGGGGACCACCCGTTGCCACCGCTGCGCCTCGATCTGCGCTTCGGGAAACTCCCTCGGCAAGCCGAATTCACGGATCTGCGCGCCGGAGATCACGCCGTGCTGGTCGTCCACCAGCTTTTCCCAGCGCTCCCGGTCCTCGGCGGAGAGCGATACGTGGCGGGAGCACTTCAGGTTGTTCGACATGGCTCCAAGATCCACGTCGATGCACAGCCTCACCAGTGCATTTTGGACATCTGTGGACTAATCGCCCGCCTGTGGAGAAGTCGTGAGTGCGTAACCGGGCTCCAGCCCGGAGTCCCTGCCCGGAGCGCTGGGCTTCGCGGGATTCACGCACGTCATCGGCAC
>NZ_JBFAKG010000101.1:16829-32798 GCF_040655595.1 Saccharopolyspora sp. NPDC050389 | reverse complement strand
GTTTTGTGCTGCTATGGCAGCACAAAACACGCACGGGCCAGAGCCTGCTCAGGCGCCCCGCTCGCGGAACTTGTCGATCATCCGGCGGTCTCGCTTGGTCGGCCGCCCGGCACCGCGCTCGCGGCGGGCCACCGGCACCGAGACCTCCGGCGGCGGAGCCGGTGTCCGGTCGATGTAGCAGGTGGAGGCATCGGCCGCGCCGACGCGCCGCTGGATCACCCGAACCACCTCGACGATCCGGGTCCGGTCGCCGACGCGAGCTCGAACCTCGTCGCCGGGGCAAACGGTGGTGGCGGGCTTGGCGGGGCGGTCGTTGACGCGAACGTGCCCGCCGCGGCAAGCGGCGGCGGCGTCCGGGCGGGTCTTGGTCAGCCGGACGGCCCAGAGCCAGCGGTCGATACGGGTGGACTCCACAACACCACATGATGTCACGACAACCTGGCGCGATCCGTCGACCGGCCATCTGGTCGAGGCACCCGGCTACTGACAGGTGTACTCGGCGCTCGCGCTGACCTGCTCGGCGTTCGGGTCGTACCTGACCTTGATCAGGTACTCGTTGCTGCGGTCCACCGAGACGTAGACCATCTCCGCGATCTCGGGAGTGCTCCTGTCGTGGTCGAGCCAGTTGGAGCGATCGCGCCAGAGGGCCTCGACGGCGTCGAGGTACTGGCGCGCCTGCTCGGGGCGGACGTTCGTGGCCTCAGTCGTGGCTCTGGCCCTGGTAGTCCCGTAGAAGGTCTTGCCGTCGTCGTCCGTCCCCTCGCAATGGAGGTCGGCACCTGCCGATGTGCTTGCGAATTGCAAGGTGGTGGAACCGGCGGACTGGGTCGCCTGGAGGTCGGCTTTCACCCGGTCCAGTGGCGCGGGCCCGTCGGGCCCACAGCCTGCGATGAAGCAACCAACGGCGACGGCCATCGCCGCGAACCCTCGTCGACCCAGCACGTTATCTCCTCGGTGACCGGTGAAAGCGGTGTTCCCGATACTGAGACGTTCGGCAGGCCAGAAGGTTGATCGGTGCGAACGGGGATCACCGAAGACATTCGGCTGCTCGATCGCGCCCTGTGGCATCTGCTGCCCGGTAACGGGGCCGTGAGCCTTCTGGACCGCCACGGCAACCCAGAAGCCTCACGGCCCCGAGCAGGTCAGGCCGCTGGCCGGACGGAGCGCGGAAGTTCGAACTCCCCGGCACGGACCCCGGCCACGAAGGCGTCCCACTCCGCGGGGGTGTAGCTCAGGGTTAACGAGCGCGCGGGCAGCGGCTGGAAATCGGCTCCGCCGTCGGCGTGCTGCACGATGCGGATGGCGCGGTTGGTACCGCTGGGAACCAGCCCGGCGACCTCGGCGAGCACCGTTGGCCACTCGCGGCCGAGCACGTCGATGACGGGACCTTCGCCGCGGCCCTTCGAATCCCGCACGTGCACCAGGCCATCTGCGAAACGGATCTCGACGCAGGCTTGCGATGGGTTGCTGAACGAACTCTTGAACCATTCGGTAGTCGACTTCGGGGACGAGGCAGCGGTGTTCATGACTTCTCCATCTCCTTGCGGACCTGATGGATCATCTCAAGCGAAGCATCGAGATCCAGGGCTCGTTCGGCCGCTTCGTCGAAGCTGGCGCTGAGCTCGCGAACCACGTGCGGCTTGTCGATCAGCGATCCGGTGGTCACCGACTCCTGCCAGACCATGTCGGGCAGCCACCGTGAATCGAACGACAGCAAGACGAGTCCGCCTCCGATGATCGGATGCGCTCCAGCCGTATAAGGCATGACGTGGATCTTGAGGTGGTCGCGGCGTTCTTCGCTGAGCTTCGCCAGACGTGCGAGCTGGTTGGCCATGACCTCGCGACTGCCGACTTCTTGCCGGAGGGCGGTTTGGCCGATGATGACCGTGCATGCGAGCGGGTCGGCACCTTCGAGACGCATTTGCCTGGCGAGTCGGGATTCGACGCGGGGACCAACGTCAACCGGCTTGATGTAAGGCGAACCGCCGCGAACCATGGCACGCGCGTAGTCGGCGGTCTGCAATGGACCGGGAATCGTTTCTGGTGCGTACTCGCGCGTCGCAGTCGCGCCAGCCTCAAGGCCCAAGAAGCGCAGGAAGTCTTCCGAGTACATGCGCGCGTAGTCGTCCCACCAGCCGCGCTGTTCGGCTTGGGCGCGCAGCTCTTCGAGTTCCGCGCGCTCGTCGTCGGAGAGCTCGTAGACGCGGGCGAGTTCGTCGAGCTTGGTCGCGGTGAGCTTGCGCTTGGCGATCTCGATCGACGACATGTTGTTGCCGCCGATGCCGGTCTGCTTGCCCACCGCCGCGGCCGTGAGCCCGAGCTGTTCGCGACGTTCGCGCAGCCGCATTCCCAGCTCAAGAGCCCGAACGGTGCTCGAAGCAGGTGGTTGTCCCATCGGTGCAGTTCTCCTGTGGTCGGGGGTGGTCGGCAGATCGTCGATCTCAGTATCACAAGCGGCGACGTGCACCCGATCGATCGATGTCACGCTGAGTGCTCTCACGATAACTTGAGTGTACTCACGATGTTATTGAGATCTAGTGAGGTTCTTTCATTTTCGGTCGGATTCAGATCCGCTTCACCTGAGGAGGGGCAATGCAGGAGTCGCGCACGATGCCGTGGGCCTGGATATCGGACGGCGGCGAGGCCCGGTACGTCCAGTACCGCCGGGGCGTCGTCCCGGAATGGTGTCGGTTCTCCCACATCGTCTGTCGCACAAGGGAATCGCTCATCATCTCGTGGTGCTCGCAGGCCTTCGAGTTCGACGAAGTCGAGGAGTGCTCGCAACCGGACGGGCCGAATCCCGGCCTGGCCCGAGCTGTCAGGCAGTGCACGGACTGCATCGTGTCCGCTGCATTCGGAAGTGCTGATGGGCAAGGCGAATCCGACGCCTCGGTGACCGGCGGAATCCCGGTGCGAATCGATACTCCGGGGCAGATGGTGTTGGCGATGCGCCTGCTCCAGGGTGACCTCGCCGGCGAAGCGGAGCAGATCGCCCTCGGTGCTGTCGATACCGGAAGCCTCGGGTGCCTGGCTGCCGAAACGGAGCGGTTCGCCCGTGCGCTCCGCCGGTTCGGGTGGCTCGCCGCGCAGCGCTAGCCGTGCGATCGCGCCCTGCCGGGCAGTGGCGTCGTCACGTTGGTTGGGCGCGATTTCGCGGGGAACGCTTGCTTTCTGGTCGTCGAATGGTCCGCAGCGCGGCGGGGCTGTGGGAAATGCACACTGGGGCCGTCGGGACGGCTTGCTGGGGGCGGCTATGGCGGGTTTTGGGGATTCTGCGGGCGATTGGCCTTCGCTGCGCGTGTCCGAGTGGGTCGATACGCGCGACACGTTGCACATGTGGATGCAGGTCGTCGGGAAGGTCCGGTTGGCCTTGGCGCCCATGGTCAACCACTGGTGGCAGGTTCCGCTCTACCTCTCCGCTCGCGGGCTCACCACCTCGCTGATGCCGCACGGCCGGCGTTCGCTCGACATCGAGTTCGACTTCTGCGAACACGTGCTGCACATCCGGTCCAGCAGCGGGGACGCGCGGCGGATCCGCTTGGCGCCGAAGCCGGTCGCCGAGTTCTACCGGGAGACCATGGCAGCGCTCCGCGAGCTCGAACTGCCGGTTTCCATCTGGACCATGCCGCGGGAGATCGAGCACGCCATTCCGTTCGAGGAGGACACCGAACACTCCTCCTACGACCCGGAGCACGCGCACCTGTTCTGGCAGCAGCTGCTCGCCGCCCACCGGGTGCTGACCGAGTTCCGGTCGCGGTTCGTGGGGAAGGTCAGCCCGGTGCACTTCTTCTGGGGCGCGATGGACCTGGCGGTCACCCGGTTCTCCGGCCGGACCGCGCCGGAACATCCGGGCGGCGCCCCCAACTGCGCGGACTGGGTGATGGTCGAGGGCTACTCCCACGAGCTCAGCAGCTGCGGCTTCTGGCCGGGCGGGTCCGGCGAGGGCACCTTCTACTCGTACGCGTACCCCGAGCCCGCCGGGTACGTCCAGCACCCGGTCCGCCCGGCCGACGCCTCCTACAGCCCCGAGGTCGGCGAGTTCCTGCTGCCCTACGAAGCCGTGCGCACCGCGGCCGACCCGGACGCGACGCTGCTGGAGTTCCTGCAGACCACCTACGAGGCCGCCGCCGACAACGCCGCCTGGGACCGGCACCGGCTGGAAGGCGCTCCGGCCTGATCAGCCGAGCGCCCGGTCGAGGTTGAACGCCGCGCTGATCAGCGCGAGGTGGGTGAAGGCCTGCGGGAAGTTGCCCAGCTGCTCGCCGGTGTGGCCGATCTCCTCGGCGTAGAGGCCCAGGTGGTTGGCGTAGGTGAGCATCTTCTCGAACGCCAGCCGGGCCTCTTCGAGGCGGCCCGCCCGGGTCAGCGCTTCGACGTACCAGAACGAGCAGATCGAGAACGTGCCCTCGGTGCCCGGCAGGCCGTCCGGGCTGGCCAGCGGGTCGTAGCGGTAGACCAGCGAGTCCGACACCAGGTGCTCGCCCAGTGCGTCGAGCGTGGACAGCCATTTCGGGTCCGTCGGGGAGACGAACTTGGCCAGCGGCATCATCAGCACCGCCGCGTCGAGCACGTCGTCTTCCTCGTGCTGGACGAACGCGCGCCGCTTGTCCGACCAGCCGCGCTTCATGATCTGCCGGTAGATCGTGTCGCGGGACCGCCGCCATCGCGGGATGTCGGCGGGCAGGCCCCGGTGGTTGGCCAGCCGCATGGCGCGTTCGATCGCCACCCAGCACATCAGCCGCGAGTACAGGTAGTTCTTGCGGCCGCCGCGGGTTTCCCAGACGCCCTCGTCGGGGCGATCCCAGTTGTCGCAGAGCCAGTCCACCACGTCGACCACCTCGTCCCAGCGGTCGCTGGAGATCGGCTCGCCCCACTTGTCGTAGAGGTAGATCGAGTCGATCAGCGCCCCGTAGATGTCCAGCTGGAACTGGCCGACGGCGGCGTTGCCGACGCGCACCGGGGCGGAGCCCTGGTAGCCGCTGAGGTGGTGGAGTTCGCGTTCGGGCAGTTCGCTGCGCCCGTCGATGCCGTACATGATCTGCAACGGGCCGGACGAATCGCAGCGGCGGAGGTCGACGTGCTCGGACAGGAACCCCATGAACGCCTCGGCCTCCGCGGTGAACCCCAGCCGCAGCAGGGCGTACACGCAGAACGCGGCGTCCCTGATCCACACGTAGCGGTAGTCCCAGTTCCGCGCGCCGCCGATGCTCTCGGGCAGGCTCGTCGTCGGCGCGGCCACGATCGCGCCGGTCGGCGCGTAGGTGAGCAGCTTCAGCGTCAGCGCGGAGCGTTGCACCATCTCCCGCCACCGGCCCCGGTAGCGGGACGCCGACAGCCAGTTCCGCCAGAACCGCACCGTGGCGGCGAATTCGTGCTCGGCTTCGGCCAGCGGGCACGCCCGCGGCGCCACGTCGCCGCCGAGGCGGTCGAGGGCGAACACCGCGACCTCGCCCTCGTGCAGCTTGAACACCGACCACGCGTCCGATCCGTCGGGCTCGACCGGCACGCTGGCGGTCAACGCCAGGGACAGCGATTCCGACTCGAAGATCGCCTGGCAGCCTTCGATGCGCAGGGTGTGCGGCCGCGTCGCGTAGTCGAACCGCGGCGCCACCCGCGCGCGGAACGGCAGCGAGCCCCGTACGCACACCACCCGGCGGATCAGCCGGTGCCGGCCGGCCTCGCGCGAGTCGTCCACGATCGGCATGAAGTCCTGGATCTCGCCGACGCCGTCCTCGGCGAAGAACCGGGTGATCAGCACGTTGGTGTCCGGGAAGTAGAACTGCTTGGTCCGCGCGGGCACGTCGGCGGCGAGTTCGAACGAGCCGCCCCGCTCGGCGTCGAGGACGGCGGCGAAGACGCTCGGCCCGTCGAAGCGGCCGCAGCAGTACCAGTCGATCGTGCCGTTGGTGCCCACCAGCGCCACGCTGCGCAGGTCGCCGATCAACCCGTGGTCGGCGATGGGCAGGTATCCCGAAGGCGGCTGGTTCGACGTCACGGGCGCCTCCCGTGCTGCATGCCCCGCGCCTGCGCGCCGGGCCCGACACCCTCGTTCTACTCCTGCGCCCGGGCGGAGACCAGTGCGAACGAGCGTGGCCCGGCGGAATCCGCCGGGCCACCGCTACGCCATGCCTGCGACCGACGTCAGGTCAGCTTGATCTGCCGGTTGACGTCCTTGTAGAGCAGGTAGCGGAACTTGCCCGGGCCGCCCGCGTAGCAGGCCTGCGGGCAGAAGGCGCGCAGCCACATGAAGTCGCCGCCCTCGACCTCGACCCAGTCGTCGTTGAGGCGGTACACCGCCTTGCCCTCGAGGACGTAGAGGCCGTGCTCCATCACGTGCGTCTCGGCGAACGGGATCACGGCGCCGGGCTCGAACGTCACGATGTTGACGTGCATGTCGTGCGCCATGTCGTTCGGGTCGACGAACCGGGTGGTGGCCCAGGCGCCGTTGGTGTCGGGCATCGGCGTCGGCTCGATGTCCTGCTCCTGCACGGCGAACGCCTTGGGCGTCGGGTAGCCCGCCACCGGTTCGTAGGCCTTGCGCACCCACTGGAAGGTCGCCACGGCGTCGGACTCGTTGGCCACCGACCAGCTGCCACCCGCCGGGAGGTAGGCGTACCCGCCCTCGGTGAGGACGTGCTTCTCGCCCTCGATGACGACGTTCAGCGTGCCGGTGAGCAGGAACAGCACCGACTCGACGCCGCTCTCCGGCTCGGGCTCGGTGCTGCCGCCGTCGGGCGAGACCTCGACGATGTACTGCGCGAACGTGGTGGCGAACCCGGCGATCGGCTTGGCGAGGATCCACGCGCGGGTGTTGATCCACCCGGGCAGGTTGCTGGTGACGATGTCCTGCAGCACGCCACGAGGGATGACGGTGTACGCCTCCTTCACCACGGCCCGGTCGGTCAGCAGCGTGCTCTGCGACGGCAGGCCGCCCTCAGGGGCGTAGTACGTCGGCTCGCTCAAGTTGCAACTCCTGTCTTGATCGACGTTCACACGCTGTCGTGCAGTGCCTTGCCGGGTGCGCCGCTGGCGCCAGCGATGTGTGACGTGGACAGCGTAAGGCCCGAAACCGGTCCGGACAGCTGCCCGAGGTCTACGTATACATCACATCCGGACGCCGCTGAACCGCGCTGAATCGGTTTGGCGGGGAAGTTGCGGGACGGTCACTCCGGCCGCTTGCCGAAGCGCGCCCGGACGTCTTCGCGGTCGGCGAGCCGGGCGGGGAACCCGGGGCCGAGCTCCTTGGTGACCGAACCGGCCGTCAGCGGTTGCGCGCAGTGCTCGCAGACGACGACGCCGTGGGTCGCCTGCCCGCAGGTGTGGCGGGTGATCACCGGCGGCCCGGACTCGTCGGCCAGCCAGCGGTCGCCCCAGGCCATGATGGCCGCGAGCACCGGGTAGAAGTCCTCGCCCTTGTCGGTGAGGACGTATTCGTACCGGTCGGGCCGCTGCTGGTAGCGCACGCGGTCCAGCAGGCCCTCTTCGACCAGCCGCTGCAGCCGGGCGTTGAGTGTGTTGCGGGCCAGGCCGAGGGATTCCTGGAAGTCGTCGAACCGCCGGATCCCCGCGAACGCCTCGCGCAGCACGAGCGGGGTCCACCAGTCGCCGATGAGGTCCATGGTCCGGGCGATGGAGCAGGGCCAGTTCGCCAGCGAGGTCCGCTTCATGTCACCGATCGTAGTGGGTTGTTCTACTAGACGGACGTTGCTACGTTGCCCATCAGTTGTTCTATAGGACTGACTCCGAGCGGAGGGCCGGATGAGCGCGGAAACCAAGCCCGGCGAGGTCACGATGCGGATCGATGGTCGGGTCGCGATCATCACCGTGGCCAACGAGGCCAAGAAGAACTCCTACACGCCGGAGATGATGGAGCAGCTGAGCGCGCACCTCACGGCGTTCGACGACGATGACGAACTCTGGGTGGCGGTGTTCTGCTCGGCGGGCGAGCACACCACGGCCGGGCTGGACATGCCGAAGTTCTTCGGGCCGAAGGCCACGGCGAAGCCGCGCCGGGAGGACCATGTCGACCCGTTCGGGCTCGGCCGCCGGTGCCGGAAACCGGTCGTCGCGGCGGTGCAGGGCATCACCTACACCGTCGGGATCGAGCTGATGCTGGCCGCGGACATCGTGGTCGCCGCCGACACCGCCCGGTTCGGGCAGATCGAGGCCAAGCGCGGCATCGCGCCGCTGGGCGGCGCGCACTTCCGGTACCTGACCAGGACCGGCTGGGGCAATGCGATGTACCACCTGTTCCTGTGCGAGGAGTTCGACGCGCAGCGCGCCCTGCAGATCGGGTTCGTGCAGGAGGTCGTGCCGTTCGGCGAGCACATCGACCGCGCGATCGAGCTGGCGAAGCTGATCTGCGAGAACGCGCCGCTGGGCATCCGGGCGACCAAGGAGGCGGCGCTGACTTTCGTCGATGCCGCGGAGCAGGCAGCGATCGCCGAAATCCCGCGAATTCGTGAGAAGGTGTTCGCAACCGAGGACTTCCGGGAGGGCATCCAGTCCTTCGTGGAACGGCGCGCGGCCGTCTTCCAGGGCCGTTGAGCCGAAAAGAACTACGCACAACCAGAAAGCGGGTCTGCTGCATGTCCACCGAGTACGCCCTCGACGGCCCCGTCGCGATCATCCGAATCGAGAACCCACCGGTCAACGGGCTCGGGCACGCCGTGCGCGAGGGGATCGTGCGGGATCTGCGCCGGGCCCTGGATTCCGCCGACGTCGAAGCCGTCGTGCTGACCGGCCGTCCGGGCTTCTTCTCGGCGGGCGCCGACATCACCGAGTTCGGGACGCCCAAGTCCGCGGCGGAGCCGACGCTCGTCGACGTCATCGCCGCACTGGAAGCCGCCGACAAGCCGGTCGTGGCGGCGATCGACGGCACGTGCTTCGGCGGCGGGCTGGAGCTCGCGCTGGGCGCGCACTACCGGGTCGCCACCGCCGCCAGCAAGCTCGGGCTTCCGGAGGTGACGCTCGGGCTCGTCCCCGGTGCTGGCGGCACCCAGCGGTTGCCGCGCACCGTGGGCCCGGCAGTGGCGGCGGAGATGATCACCGGCGGCAAGCCGCGCACCGCCAAGGCGCTCGCGGGAGTCGAAGGGCAGCGGTTGCTGGACCGGGTCGTGGACGGCGACGTGGTGGCGGCCGCGACGGCGTTCGCCCGCGAGATCGCCGCGGCGCGGCCGCTGCCGCGCGTCCGTGACCTCGGCGTCGGCGGAGTTGACGAGGTGAGCGCGATGCGCGAGCCGCTGCGCCGTCGCAGCCGTGGGTTCGAGGCGCCGCTGGCCGCGCTCAAACTGGTGGAGCTGTCCGGGACCGCGCCGTTCGACGAGGCGCTGGCCGAAGAACGCCGGACGTTCCTGGAGCTGATGGGCGGCCCGCAGTCCGCCGCGCTGCGGCATGCGTTCTTCGCCGAGCGCGCCGCCCGCAAGATCTCCGACGTCCCACGCGAGACGCAGCCGCGCTCCGTCGAGAAGGTGGCCGTCATCGGCGCGGGCACCATGGGCGGCGGGATCGCGATGAACTTCCTCAACGCGGGCATCCCGGTCGTCATCGTGGAAACCGGCCAGGAGGCGCTGGACCGGGGACTGGGCATCATCCGCCGGAACTACCAGGCCCAGGTGGACAAGGGGAAGCTGGCGGCGGAGGTGCTCGAACGGCGGATGGCGCTGCTGACGCCGAGCCTCGACTACGCCGACGTGTCCGACAGCGACCTCATCATCGAGGCGGTCTTCGAGGACATGGACGTCAAGCGCGAGGTGTTCACCAAGCTCGACGCGGCGGCCAAGTCCGGCGCGATCCTGGCGTCGAACACCTCGACCCTCGACGTCGACGCGATCGCCGCGGTGACCGCGAGGCCCCGGGACGTCGTCGGCATGCACTTCTTCAGCCCCGCCAACGTCATGAAGCTGCTGGAGGTCGTGCGCGGCGCCAAGACCGCCGACGACGTGCTGGTCACGGCGATGGCGGTGGGGCAGCGGGTCGGCAAGACCGCCGTGGTGTCCGGGGTGTGCGACGGCTTCATCGGCAACCGGATGCTGGCCAAGTACCGGGACGCGGCGATGGCGCTGCTACACGCCGGGGCGTCGCCGGCCGAGGTCGACGCCGCGATCGAGGGCTTCGGCTTCGCGATGGGCCCGTTCCGGATGGGCGACCTGGCGGGCAACGACATCAGCTGGGCGATCCGCAAGCGCCGCTACGCGGAGCACCCCGACGCGCCGCGCGACGAGATCTCCGACGCGTTGTGCGAGCTGGGGCGCTTCGGCCAGAAGACCGGGGCGGGTTGGTACGACTACAAGTCCGGCAGCCGGGAGGCGATCCCGAGCCCGGTCGTCGACGAGCTGCTGGCGTCGTTCCACGAGAAGCACGGCACCCAGCGCCGCACCTTCGAGGCGGAGGAGATCGTGCAGCGCCTGGTCTTCGCGCTGGTGGACGAGGGCGCGCGGATCCTCGACGAGGGCATCGCGCTGCGCGCCTCGGACATCGACGTGGTGTACCTGGCGGGCTACGGATTCCCCCGGCACCGCGGCGGCCCGATGCACTACGCGAACACCGTGGGCACGGCGAACGTGCTGGCCGCACTGCGGAAGTTCCACGACGACGGCTGGGAGCCGGCGCCGCTGCTGGTCCGGCTGGCCGACGAGTCCGCGACCTTCAGCTGACGGATAACCGGATAGGCCACTGTGGACGCATGTGTCCACAGTGGCCTATTTCGTTCAGCTCGCCTTGGTGAGGGGAAAGCCGGTTCCGGTCAGTTCCTCGGACAGCGTCCACAGCTTCTTCGCCGACGCCGAGTCGCTGGCCGCGGCCGACCGGCTCACCAGCGTCGGGCCGCCGCGCACCTCGAACAGGCCGTCCGGGCCGAGGTAGCTCGCGCCGGGGAGGTCCTGGGTCGCGGCGTAGAGCGTCGGCAGGGCGCCGGCCTTCGCGTCCTGCGCGACGATCCGGTTGCCGACGCCCATGAGCAGGCGCAACACCGGGCTCGGGGAGTGGCTCTGCAGGTTCGTGGCCGCGTAGCCGGGATGCGCGGCCAACGCCCGCACCGGCGAACCGGCCTCGCTGAGCCGCCGCTGCAGCTCCAGCACGAACAGCAGGTTGGCCAGCTTGGACTGGCCGTAAGCGCGCCGTGCGTTGTAGGCGCCGGTGAAGTTCGGGTTGTCGAAGTTGATGCCCCGGACGTACCGGTGCGCCGTGGAGGCCACGGTCACCACGCGGTCGGTGACGCGCGGGAGCAGTAGGTTCGTGAGCGCGAAGTGGCCGAGGTGGTTGGTGCCGAACTGCGTCTCGAAACCGTCCTTGGTGCGGCCCTCCGGCGGGATCATCACCCCAGCGTTGTTGATCAGCAGGTCGACGTCGCCGTCCCAGGCGTCGGCGAACTCCCGCACCGAGGCGAGGTCGGCGAGGTCGAGGCGGCGGACCTCGTGGCTGCCGGGGAGCGCGGCCGCCGCCTCCGCGCCTTTGGTGACGTCCCGGACGGCGAGCACCACATGCGCTCCGGCCTTGGCCAACGCGCGGGCCGTGTGGATGCCCAGGCCGCTGTTCGCGCCGGTGATGATCGCGGTGCGGCCGGTCAGGTCGTGGATCCGATCGATGCTCCAAGCAGGCATGCCGCCAATGTAGTCACCGACAACAAAGTTGACAATGGCAACAATGCTGCCGATGTCAACATTCACGGTAGGGTGCTGGTCATGGCTGGAGGGCGTTATCACCACGGGGACCTTCGCGCCGCGTTGCTGGACTCCGCCGCCGCCTCGCTGCGCACGCGCGGGGTCGACGCCCTGTCCCTGCGGGAACTCGCGCGGGACATCGGTGTCAGCCACGCCGCGCCGCGACGGCATTTCAAGGACAAGCGGGCGCTGCTGAACGCGCTCGCCCTGCGCGGGTTCGAGCGCCTGACCGCAGAGCTCGACGCGGCCGCGGCCACCGAGGGCCCGTTCCGCCGCAGGCTGACCGAGCTGGCCCGGTCGTACGTCCACTTCGCCGTGCACGACGCGGAACTGCTCGAGCTGATGTTCGTGCGCAAGCACGCGCCGGACGCCTCCGAAGAGCTGGTCGCGGCGGGGCACAAGCTGGGAACCTCGATGCTCGCGGTCATCGTGGACGGCCAGCGCAGCGGCGACGTGCACGCCGGCGGCACCGACGGCATCGGCCTCTCCGTGTTCGCCGGGCTGCACGGCTTCGCCAGCCTGGCGGCCAGCGGCATGGTCCCGGAAGCGAACACGGACGCCGCTCTCGACGTCCTCCTGGACGAGCTCCTGAACGGCATCGCGCCCCGCTGAACGGGCGATACGATCGGCGCATGAGGTTCGCGATCTCGATCCCGCAGTTCTTCGCAGACGGCGAGTTCGACGCCGCCGGCTTCGCCGGCTACCTGAAGCGGGTCGAGGAGCTCGGCTTCGAAAGCGCGTGGACGCAGGAGCAGGTGCTGGGCACCATGCCGCAGCTGAGCCCGATCGAGACGATGACCTTCGCGGCGGCCTGCACCGACCGGCTGCGGCTGGGTTGCGCCGTGCTGGTGACCACCCTGCACAACCCGGTGCATCTCGCCAAGAGCCTGAGCACGCTCGACCAGATGTCCCGAGGGCGGCTGGAGATCGGCGTCGGCACGGGCGGCCGGGGCCGGATGTTCGCCGCGTTCGGCGTCGACCCGGAGCGTTTCGTCGGCCGGTTCACCGAGGGCCTGGAGCTGATGAAGCAGCTGTGGACGTGGCCGCGGGTGACCTTCGACGGCCGGTTCTGGCAGCTCGAAGACGCCGCGATGGAGCCCAAGCCGTTCCAGAAACCGCATCCGCCGGTCTGGTTCGGCGGCAGCAGTCCGGCGGCGCTGCGCCGCGCGGTCCGCCACGGCAACGGTTTCTTCGGCGCCGGATCGTCGCCCACCGTTCGGTTCGCCGAACAGGTCCGGACGGTGGCGGCCGCGCTCGCCGAGCAGGGGCGGGACGCGGCCGATTTCCCGATCGCCAAGCGCGTCTACATCGCGGTCGACGACTCGCCGGAGCAGGGGCGGGCGCGGATGAACGCCGAGCTGGAGCGCCTCTACGGCCGTCGCTCCGAGACCATCGAGGCCGCCGCGGTCGCCGGAACCCCGGAGGACTGCGTGCGGGAACTGCGCGAGGTCGCGGCCGCCGGTGCGCAGCGCATCCTGCTCAACCCGATGTTCGACCACGCCGAGCAGACCGAACGCCTGGCGGCCGAGGTCCTGCCTCAGCTCCGCTGAGGCCCGTTGCTCACGACACGGCGCGCACCAGGCGGAGCTGGCCGATCTCGGCGACGTTCTTCATCAGTTCCGCGTTGACCCAGGTGATCGTGTGCGCCACGGTCATCTCGGGGTCGTTCTGCCACGGTAACGACGCGATGGCGTCGAGGTCGGCGTCGGCGAGCTCGTCCAGCGCCGCAAGCCAGTCCGCGCGGAGCCCGCGCAGCCAGTCGACGGTCGGCTGCCCGGCGCCGGGCCATTCGACCTCGGTCCGGTCGCGCGGCGTCCGGCCCTGCGCGTGGTCGATGGTCACGCTCCACCACCAGCCGATGTGCCAGGTGATCCAGCCGATGGTGGGCACCGGGATGGGATCGGGCTCGGTGTCGGCCCAGTCCGGGACCCACGCCCCGTCCTCGCCCCGGTGCATCGTCCAGCAGCAATTCGCGGGTTCCCAGAGGAAGTCCTCGGGGCTCAGCTGTTCCAGGTGGAGCTCGAACAGCGACCAGGTCAGGTCGAACTGCCAGCGCAGCAGTTCACGGCGGGATGCGGGCATGGGGCGGATCTTCGCATTCCGCCCGGCCGGGGCGGAAGCGATTTTCGCGCGACCGTCCACGGTGGACGGCTGTGCGTCAGGAGAACGGCGTGTGCGGTCGTTCCTGGAGTTCGTCGTCGATGGTGACCTCCACCCGCTCGTCGTAGAAGCAGGCGAGACCGGCGATCTTCTGGCTCTCCGGTAGCGGCGTGCGGTAGGTCCAGACGATGTCGGGGTGTTCGGTGCCGCCGACCTCCACGTTCCAGTACGTCGCGGTCCCCTTGTAGGGGCACTGGGTTCGCCGGTCCGACGGCCGCAGCAGGTCCATCCGGACGTCGGCCAGCGGGAGGTAGTAGCGCGGCGGCAGGCCGGTCTCGAACAGGATGTGCGGGCGGCGCGAGTCGGCCACCACGACGCCGCCGACCCGCACGACCACGTGCCGCGAGCCGGCCAGGACGTCGACCCGCTTGTACGGGTCGCGGGGATGGACGTAGACGGGCTCGTCCTCCTCGAACCACTCGTCCATCGCGTCCCAGTCGATCCGCACGAGGTCCGGTGCGGTGGAGGAGTCCGGGAACCGGACGGCGGCGCCCTCGGCGGCGGCTCCGTCGACCACCACGTCGTGGACGTCGCCATCGCCCAGGATGTCGACGTGGCGCGTGCCGCCGGTCGGGCGCAGCTCCGCCCGGACGTCTTCGGCCGGCAGGTAGTAGGTCGGGTAGTACGGGTGCTCCCACACGAGCATCGGGCGCCTGGTGTCCGCGACGAGCCGGCCGCCGAGGTAGGTGCGAACCCGCTTGGGCGATCGCTGGATCTTCGGCTGCTCGCCCGAGTTGTCGGTCATGGCGTCCTCCGATGTCTGCGCGTCTGCCGGTGCCTCCCATCTTGGCCCGCCCGCGCGGAGCGGGCCAGCACGCGACTGGTCCTAAGTGGACGAAGGAGTTGGGTGGCAGGGGTTGGACCGTTCGGGCGCACCCGCCGAGGCCACTGTCCGTAGTCGGCCGGGTGCATGGCGCAGCGTGCGACGAACGCCCCATTTTGGGGGCGGCCCGAAGGGTTGATCTCGCGCGCCACCTTGGGCAAGCTGTTCGCGCAGAACGGGCGGGTCGGGGGCTCGGGCGGGTTTTGACACGCCGGGCATGCGTCCGAAAGTTGGCGGCACATGCCCTGGAGGCCCGAGGATGCTCACCCCCGACGACGTGCGCAACGTTGCTTTCGCCAGGAGCTGGCGGCGCAACCGCGGCTACGACGAGCGCGAGGTCGATGAACTCCTCGAACGCGTCGAGGCGACGCTGCGCGGGAAGCGGCTGGTCACCGCGCGTGACGTGCTCACGGCGCGGTTCGGCCCGGGCAAGCCGGGGCGGGCGTACAAGAAATCGCAGGTCGCCGAGTTCCTGGATCAGATCGCGCTGACGCTGATGAAGCGCGAGGTGCGGGAGTCCGAGCGCCGCGAGAGGCAGGACAGCGGCGCGCCGAGCGAGGAGAAGACCGTGATGCGGCGGCGGGCGGCCCCGGTCGTGGAGCCGGCGCGAAACGTCGGCGATCTCGTGCAGCAGGGGAGCGTCGAGGTCCTCAACAGCCCGGCGGCGCAGCAGAACGCGCTGGACAAGGCCGAGGTGGATGCGTTCATGGACCGCGTCGAGGCCACCCTCCGCGGTGCGGACACGCTGACCGCACAGGACGTGCTGGGTGCCCGGTTCAACCCGCCCGCGCCCGGCCGGCCGGGCTACCAGGAGGCCAGCGTCTTCGCCTTCCTCGTCATGGTCTCCACGATGATCAAGAACATGACCCCGCGGCGGCGGCCCGTCCCGGCGCAGCGCATGCCGATCGCCCGCGCCTTCCCGCGCGCGTTGGTGGCCGGAACGCCCCAGCTCACCCCGGAGGCGATCGGCAGCGTGGTGCTGCACGGCTCCGCCGGCAACGAGCGCGGCTACGACGAGGCCGAAGTCGATGACTTCCTGGACCGCGTCGCCGCGACCCTCCGCGGCGCCGACACGCTGACCTCGAAGGACGTGCAATCCGTCGCGTTCCGCGCGCAGCCCGAGGCCGGCACCGGCTACGACCGGGCGGAGGTCGACTCGCTGCTGGACCTCATCGCGGAGCGCCTGGACGCCGATGCGGTGCGGCGCCGCTCGTGAGTGTTCGTTCCGGTTCTTACCGCTCTGTAAAAAAAAACGGGTGAACCCCCCGCGGCCCGGGGGGGGGGGAGGGGTGGCCGGGTTTTGGGGGGCGGGGCCCCACCCGATGT